>JAEOUI010000173.1 GCA_016839425.1 Promethearchaeota archaeon | reverse complement strand
CTGATTAAACTTAGACGAGTGATAGAACATCCTGTTCTTGTCCACGACGCTCGATGTGTCCCAAACGTCAATTTGCTGATTAAAATTGCTGGCAATATAGAACATGTGGCTCATATCCTCGACGTTCGATGTATCCCAATCTCCAATCGGTTGGTTAAAATCAGATGCATAATAGAACATGTGGCTCATGTCCATGACGCTCGATGTGTCCCAATTGTTAACAGACTGGTTAAAATCAGATGCATAATAGAACATGTGGCTCATATCCACGACGCTCGATGTGTTCCAATCGTTAATCTGTTGGTTGAAATTAGAAGCATAATAGAACATGTGGCTCATATTTGTCACGCTCGACATGTCCCAATCGCTTATCCTATTTACCGTGGTAAATTGACAAGATCTAAACATTCTGTATAAATTTGTCGTTCCCGTTAAGTCTAAACAATCGTTAGCAGTAATTTCAAGATTTTCACACCCTTGGAAGTAAAACCCCGAATTTCCTAGCCGTAAATTTCCCCATTGTTCAATTTCAAGCATTTTATATCCTGATCCAATATTTTTAAAAGCCCAACCTTCTATTTCTCCCGTGATATTAATGGTATAAATACTTTCTGATTGGTATATATGAGTGACTTCTGGTTGATCCCAATTTGTGATATAATCGCTATTGCTATCTCCCCAGTCTATCGTAAAATCGTAATTTCCAGCTGGTAATAAAGGTAATCTGATTATCCGACCTATTGCATTCCAAATAGAAATAAACGCATCTTCTGGGGTATAAGTTTTAACAGTAAACGAAATAGAGCTCATTCCAATATTTCCCGCCGTATCGTTTGCCCAAGCACGAATTGTATTAGTACCTTTATTAAATGTAATACAAACAGGTTCTTCATAGAATGTTATCGAACCGTTCCATTCGTACCATATTTTATCGATTGAGCCTTCGTCCAATGCAGAAATGTTTAACAATCGTGTTTGATGTGTGTAAGAAGTATTTGCGGGGTTGATAATACTAACGATGGGAGTTTTTGTATCTATTGTGAAATTCTTTGAAGTAGAAGCAATGTTTCCCGCCGAATCGTTTGCCCAAGCTCTTAATGTGTTCAATCCTTCGTTGAAGGTTACATCTATAGGACTTATATAAGTTTGATTAATATCATTATAATTATACCAAATCCGATCAATAATATTGTCATCCGAGGCTATAATTGTGAGTTTTTGAGTGGCGTTCTTATAGATAGTGTTTATGGGATTAAAAATATTTATCATTGGAGCTATTTGATCGTCTATTGAATTATCATCATCTAAATCGTTCTCTTCGGTAGTATTTGGGGGTGAAAAGGGTAGAAAATAAAAGACTGCAAGCGTTCCAAGGCTTATACAAGATATCAATATAATAACTATTAAAAATTTTGAGAATTTAATTGCGTGTACACCATTTGTATTTTTTGAAATAATATAAGATCCCAATCCCATGTGACTTTATATAAAAGGGACTAGAACTATTTTGAAATTGAATTTCTTCCAATCAAAAGAAAATGAGCAATGATACGCCCAAACTTAAAATGTGTTAATTAAAAATAGAATTTCAAAAATAGGAAAAGAGATTAAGAAATAAAAAAAATAATATATTAAAATATTCATTTTTGCTTCATATTAATCTCTTTTTGGGAAGATAAATCACAATAACTAATATATTCTTTATTAATGAGCTCAAGCAAGCATTCCTTCATTAATTTAACCCTTTTTTCCCATTCGCGAGCCGATTGAAAATGTTCTAACCATGTATCATACCCTTTTTCGGATATCTCGTCTTGAAATCTATCAGGTGTTTCCCATTCAAGTCCTTCTACTTCGACTATTAATTTTGATTTTGCTAATCTCCAACAAAAAACGGGCCACGAGCAATAAAATCCCATTGATGTCTCGTGTTTATCATCGAGTAATTTTTCTAACAACAAAGGGCTTAAGGCAAAGCACGCCGAGATGAAGTCTATAACGCGTTCGAATCCAAGTATTTTAGACGCCATCTCGTTTACCACGACTTCAGTTTCCTTTTGAGTTAATGGATGCGTATCAAACGCACGAGCGTTCCGACTAATGTGTAGATAATCGAAATCAGTTCTTTGGGTGAGATTAGCAATTTCATCAGGAAAGAAGTTTATCCAATGAATCAAACGATCGAGATCGATATATAATATTTTTTGAATAGTCTTCTCTTTTACTTGTTCAAGAGCAAATTTAAGCGCTAGAGTGTATGTTTCAATTTGGCTTATTGAAGGGCTGATTAATACCACAAATCCTTGCTTTTTCAAAAAAGATATCACACCATTATTAGTTGTTGGCGTGCAGCAAGTTAATCGAAGGGGAAAAAGCTTTTTTATTTCTGGAAGTGCTTTTTTAAAAGCAATTTTTAACCGAAATTCTGGTTCGTGAAATGTAGTGGCTAAAATAAAATTCGGTATGTTTCCCATAGTACTATTTTTCCCATGATTTCATAATAACATGCGTATTCGTATCAGTAAGCCCGTCTATCAAGTCTATTTGCTTGCAAAAAATATCGAATAACTCTTCGGATGTTTCCGTTTCGATCTCGGCTATAGCATCGTAATCGCCCGTGAGAGATAACAATTTCTTGATCTTGGGAATTTGTTTTAGTTCTTCCAAGACTTTATTCATTGCCTTCAAGTCTATCTTAAAAAAAATTATGGCTTTTAGGGTCATGGTTTTATTACCTTCGTTTAATTAAGTGTTTATTTTAGATACCTTGTTAATAAATAATATGGTAGTTTTATTAATCTCTTCTAAGTTTTGTAATTGCTCGTTGAGATAGTAAAAATCCTTGATTGAGCTTTTTTTAACCGTTAATATCATATCATACTTTCCTACTAACATATCAATGTGATTAATTCCACTAAAACCCAATAACTTGAGTGGTAGATTTTCCATACAACCGTCTTTTATATTCAAGAGCACGCAGGCGTTAACTTTAACCGATCTCTCGTGGATGTAGCGAAGGATGATGGATAAAACAAGTAGAAAAAGCGTGATGACCAACAATTCCGTTGGAAAATATTCTTGAACGAAAATTGCCCCACAAAACAAGGCAGTCATGGGTTCGACTACGGTGAGAATGGAGCTCCATTGGTTGTATGTTAAATTATAAGGGCTCCAATAGCTATATGCAACGAATATCAGCAAGTACGGAAAGATCGTAGAAAAAATAATAATGAATAATATCTCCCACCTGAATAAAATGGATGCGTCTGTTATTTGAGCAAAAAAGAGATATATTTCGGACACTAATATAGGTTCTATGGGAATCAAGAGCATTATCAACAAAAAAATGAACATTCCGGCGATACCGAGCAAAAACATCAACGATAGCTTGAATAAAAGGCGAATAACCTTGTAATTTTTGTTATTGCTTACGATCTTTAATTCGTTTTTCGTCAATGGATCTCTATTGATATATATATGGAAGAACAACAAGCAAGCGCTAAATCCTATGACATAAACCAACCCTAATAATGAAAAGTTATATGTTTCCGATGTCTTTACATAAATGATAATAAGGATGGAAAAGATCAATAAGGACAAGTACATTAATTTAAACACATCCAAGCTTTCTGATTTTCCGTGTTGGTACGCCGCCATTAGAACATTCGAAACGATGAACCCAATCATCACAAATCCAATAGATGTGAGTTTTAATGCTAAAAAATAGAAGATAATCTGCATTACAACTCCTAAAAATCCTAAAATCCCAAAATATATTATATTTTTAAAATCGCGAAAAGAAGCATTTTTTGATTTTAAAACTTCAATAAATATATTTAGTGGTATGGATTGTTTAGAAGAATATTTGTTGTTAAAAACAAGAAGGCTACAAGCAATAAATAGAAATGCGATACCACATGTGAAGAATCGAAGAAAAATTACCGTAAGAACCGATACATCGTTAAAAACATCTGATACAATTACAGGAATCAAGCCCCATAAGATGTTCGCTAAAAGCAAGTATAGATAATGTTTGTTCTGCATACTTGCATTATTATGGTATTCATGGCATTTAAATTATAATTTTCAAATAGTTAAAATTAAATGAGAATTTTAAACAAAAAAATCATATTAGGAAAGAAAATTTCCTTAAATGCAAATTTTTACACATCTTAAATGTATTTAGAAGAGTAATTTTTTGAAAAATTGAAAAAGAGAATAAATTTTTAAAGGGATCTTAATTATAATCTATATTTTTAAAGATATGATGTTCTACATTTATATTTTTTTTCACTTTAATTATGGTGAAAAAACACTTATTTCTTTAGTTAAAACATCATTGATAGAATAAATTTTAAAAACAATAATTTCTAATAAGATATTATTTAAATACAAATAGTTGAAAACAATTATTTTAACCGTTTGTATGAAAAAATCAAATAATAAACAAAAAAAAGTGAAAAATTCACAATGTCTATAGACGAAATTAATAGTCAAATTAGTGCAAAACAAGACGAAATCACGAAAATAGAAGAGGAAGCAGCGAAGAAGAACGCCTCTGCAGAAAAAGAAGTTGAGGGGGAGTATGACTCGCAAATTAACGCTGCTGAATCAAAGTTGGCTTCAGAACAAGGCTTATTGGACGAAGCTGTTGAAAAAGCCAACGAATGGGCTGCTACTAAGAAAGAAAGAGCCGTTAGCGTGAAGAATTTATCAAAAGAAGTAGCCGGATTGAAAAAAGCCAAGGGAGCGGCTTTAAAAACGAAATTGAAAGAAATAAGTGGCGAAGAAAAGACCGCCAAGAAAGCCGTTCAAGCCGAAATTAAAGGCTTACAAAAACAATTAAAGGCTATTGAAAAGCAAATGGCAATGGAAGAGTAAACATTACGAACTCTTTCCTTTTTACAAAGCAATATTATTGTTTTTTTTTCTTTTTTATTTTAATCTAGTTTTTAACTAAATGATACCTTTATGCAATTTTTGATATTTCGAACTTTTTACTGATATAATTATGTTAAATTCCTCTTACAAATACTTATTAAAGAATCAAGATAGAAAAATTCTGAATTACAGCGTTTAATTTCAAATCCCTAACAACTTATAACTCAAGGTATAAGTAAAATTAGATCCGACTTAGCAATTAATTGGAAGTTCCTGACCTTTCTTGTTTAAAAAATCTTTTAAATCTTTTGGTTGAATTTTTAATTCGTCGTATAACCAATTTAGAAGTCTCATTTTAGAATTGTATATTTGTATTTCTTCTTCTATCAAGTCGATGTGCATGAGTTGATTCAACATATTCGTGTTATTAAGCTAAAAATATTTGTTCTTAAATATTAGGAAGAGTAGTACCGAAATAGTCTCAAGGTGTTATCAGGATAGTATGAAACAAAAAGGGTGTTTTATTCTATCTTAAAAAAAGAGGGAAGTATTTAAAACTTATATTTTATTTTTTCTTGATTTTCTAAATGTAATTCGTTTACAATGATAATGGTCTTTAAGATCTTTCGTTCCTTAGTCTTAAAATCAATTTCCTGAATTTGAAGAATACCCTCGTCGTTCTTTGGAATGTATGAAAAGATCTCTTTCAAAACGTCATCCATTGAGTAGCGGTTTATTCTTAAATTCTTTTTTTGAACGCCTTCAAATATTCCTTTATAAAATTTTTTATATAGCTCCATTTTACTTACCACCCCAATGGTTGTTAATTTGCATGTAAATTTAACAAAAACCTTACTACCTGTCATATATTACATGAATATTCGTGCTATTAAATGTTAGCAAGTCACAAAGCTTTTTAAACAAAAATGTCTGATTTTGAACACAAAAACTCAGTTTTTTATTAAATAAAAAAAATTAGCATATTTGTTATTTACATTTTTTGGGATTATTTTTTTAGCGATTCAAGGGACTGAGGTGCTTGAATAAAATAATATCCTTTTTCCAATAATTTGTCATGTACTTTTGAAATGGATTCTGGTAGTAGTTTCTCGTAAATAATTAACGCAAATGCATTTAAACCTGTTACTAATAAAGGAAGAACAATCAAGATCAAGGGTGTGAGAATACCTGGATCTCCTGGTTGGAGTACATCGAAGCACCGCACGACGATGTTATAAAGAAGTAGCAGGGTTGATATACTCGTGAAAAATTCCAATATCCGTTCAAATAAAACGTACGCTCCTCTAAAGGTCGGTGTTCTCAAATCGTTTGGAAAGTCCCTATAGAACATCACTCCCGAATCTTCCAAGAGCCAAATAGGTAACGCAATGAATAATGCTATTGACATGAAGAAAAAAGTTCCCAAAAACATTGCTTCTGCCAAGTTTAAAGTGCCTACAAGTATGGTCTCTGGTTGATTCACATCTACATACATATAATTTGGTCTAAAAGCAGGCCCCATTCCTAAATTAACAAAGTAGGCTGCGATGGTAAAGGAAAAAAAGCTAATAGTCCACGATCTTTTTATTAATACCCATATTGTTCTTTTTTGTACTTTTTCTAACATTCCATATTCTGGTGTATTCATTCCAAAGTACGATATTTTATGTAATTTTATTGCTCCCCTGATAATGCTAGGTGCGATTTTTAAAAATATTATTAAAAAAACAACGGGAAGCAAATAAAGAACCAAGATATCCGTTATTAACGGACCAGGTATAATAAGCACAAAATCCGTAAGATATTCAGTTGGAATGAGATTCATCTGTGTAAATCTAGATAACATGGCAAGTATATAGATCAATACATAAAGAAACGCTGAGAGTCCAAATCCCAAGTAAAGCCAAGCAAATCTTTTTTCAAACTTGAATATTTCTTTTAATTTCATATTTTGTTATTCTTAGATTTGTTTTATAAAATTATCGAAGTATCTGGAATTCTCAAATAAATTTAAATATAAATTATTATTAAAGAGTTGACGAATAGATTAAGTAATAGAATTAATTCTAACAATCAATGTCAAATAAAATGAACCTGTCAGAACCAGAAGAGAATCTCAAATTTATTGATGTCCATTGCCACCTGCCATTTCCTCGTCCAAAGAACGATATACTTCCTTCAGACGAGGTGCAATACCAGGAATATTTTAAAATTGGTGGATTGTATTTGATAACTTGCTCTATTGATATGGAAACCTTACATTTGGTCCAACCTTTTGTCAAGGGGAAAAACAATATAGGATTTACTTGTGGATGGGCGCCTCAAACGGTAACATACACGCCAAAAAAAAAATATCAATTAGAATGGAATCAATGGATTGAATATGTCTCTAATAATTCAAACGATTTCTTAGCTATAGGGGAGATAGGTCTTGATTTTCATCATGCGAGAGATCTAAACAAGAGAAACCAACAAGTTGCTGCTTTTAAAAATATACTTGAAAAGACTAAGGATCTTGACAAGCCGTATGTCTTACATGTGAGAAATGCTGCCCCACACGAGAGCGATAAGGAACATCCAAATCATCCTTTTAACGAAACGGACGGAGCTAACAAGGAGATTCTCAAAATATTAAAAGAATTTAACATCAAACCTAATAGGATCATGTGGCATTGTTTCTCCGGTCCAGCAGAATATGGAGAAAACTTGGCAAAGCAAGGTTTTATCTTGTCAATTCCAAGCTCATCGTTCGGATTCAATCGATGGCGAAAGGCTTTTGGGAACGCTCCTTTAGCCTCGTTAGTTACCGAAACCGATAGTTATTATCAACATCCATATAAAAGAGGTCCCGTGAATGTACCATCAAACGCTCGTTATTCCATTGCTGCAATAGCACATGTTCTTCACGAATCTCAAGAAATAGTTAGTAAGTTCACGGTTGAAAACGCAACAAGATTCTTTGGTTTAAATATTTTCTAAGATTCTATTTATATTAGTATTTATAACTTCAATGTTAAAAATTATGTTAAAAAGAATGAGACATTTAAGTTGATAGATTTATTAAAGAATGCTCAACGAACTTGATGGGATTATTTGCGTATCCTGAAAAATCTAAACCACCAAGTTTATTCAAGATTTCTTCAGGGATTTGTGTTTCTTTCAACCACAAGGATGTTAAGTTCATCAAGGATTCTAACCCCTTAACTTCCGTTATTTCGTTTTCACCAATATCAAGAGTATGTAAGTTGCTCAAGGTTTCGAGACCTTTTATTTCTCTAATGTTGTTTGAAGAAAGAAATAATTTCTCCATATTAACCAAGGGAACTAATCCTTTAATCTCAGTAATATCATTCTCCTTTAGATTCAATATTTTCAGGTTCGCTAACATGTCCAATCCTTCTATTGTTTGTATTTGGTTTCCATTTAACCATAATGTTTCCAAATTTTCTAAAACATCTAGACCTTTTATCTTCGAAATTTGGCAGTTATTCAGGTATAATTCCTTGAGACCTTGGAGGTGTTTTAATCCCGTTATCTCCTTGATTGGGTTTCCACTTATATTGAGGATCTTAAGATTTTTTAGCCTATCCAAACCTGAAATCTGTGAAATCTGGTTTCCCGAAAGCCAAAGCGCTTCAAGATTTTCCAAATGCTCGAGATTTACGATTTCTGATATCATATTCCATGAAAAATCCAATTTTTGTAGGTTTTTAAGCTCTTCAAGGCCTTCTATAGTTGTTATTTGATTTCCACGAAGGTGAAGTTCTTTTAAATTCTTTAAAGAATTTAAGCCTTTAATTTCTGATATTTCGTTGCTTGTCAAGTGCAATACTTCCAAATTGCTCAGACTTTCAAGACCAGAAATAGATTTAATGTTATTGCTTCCAATATTGAGAATCTCGAGTTCTTCAAGCTTTTCCAATCCTGTTATGGCTGAAATTTCATTTGAACTAAGCTCCAAATTCTTTAAACCATTAATTTTTTTAAAACCCTTAATTTCTTCTATATCTTTAATCTCTAATAATCCTAAATCTAAAAATCCGTCCTTCATTTCGTAGATCGTACCATTAAACTCTACTTCCGACATCTAATTCCCTCGTAAAAAATCTATCATCAATTGAAAGATGCTTATAATAATTATATCAACATTTCTTAAAATGTCATAAAAACTTATAAATTCTTGGAAATTTAATTTTCATGCTTAGAATACATCATTAGAGAGATAGAATGTATAATACCTAAAAAAGAAAATTAACTAAGGGATATTCATCAACTTTTTTTGGTTGAAAAAATTTTTTGATAATGAGTTTAATGAAAACAAGAACTTGATATGAACGAAAAGTGTAATGATTGTGGAGAATGTTGCATAGAAACCGAGATGCCCTTGTCAAAAAAAGACATTAACAATATTCTTGCAAACCTCGGGCAAACCATAAAAATAAAAGATTTTACAATTAAAAACGAAGAAGGTTACTATCAATTAAAAAATAAGGGAAAATATTGTTTTTTTCTTGATATAAATAGCAAGACATGTACTATTTACAAATTTCGGCCTCAAGGATGTCGTTTTTATCCCTTAATTTATGATTTAGAAAAAAAAGAGTGTACTCTTGACGAATTATGTCCAAGAAAAAAATTATTTACGCTCGAAGGGCAGGAACTTAGAATGATGTGTAAAGAGCTCAAGCAATTTATAACGAATGACCTAAATATTATTTGGGAGTAAAATTAATCATTCTGTTTTAATCGATCCTTTTTTAACTTCCTTCTATCTTCAATTTTTTCTTTTTGGTGGTGAATTCTCTCTCTTAAAGATATGTGTTCCGCATGCTTGTCGTGTCGTCTGACATATAGATCCTCGTATTTTTCTCTTAAATCGTCATAATCTCCCGTGTGTCCTCGAATTATTCCTTCTAAGTTCTGTTCAAAAAACCTGTTTTTTTTGAATTTTTTTGCGGGAATTCCAACATATATCCAATTTTTCTCGAGCACTTGTCCTACTGTAGTAGAAGACGTTGCTGCAAGAACGCAATTCTTCTGAACTTCTGTTCCAGGCATGATTATTGCGTGCGTGCCAATTCGAACATTGTCCTTAATCGTTGTCTTTCTTATAATTAATAAGTTACCTACAATGACTGCTGATTGAATGATTGCTCCTTGACCAACAACGACATTTTTTCCAAACTCTATGAATTCACAATCAACATATCCTTCAAAAAGCGAGTTGGAAAATCTCGTTTTTACGCCAAACATTTTAAAACAAAGATTGTCTAAAAAGGGAAAAGGAAATTTATGAGATAACCAAATAGGCCATCTTTTTATGATATTTCGGATGTTCCAATAACGATAGTCTTTATCAGAAGGATCGCGAAGAAAAATGCCTTCTTTAGGCTTGTGAACTAAATTGACAAACCCTAAAAGTAATTTCGCGAATATAAGCGATATGAGCACGGCTGTGAGGTACATTACAAAAAGCACGAGAGGAAGCAATAAATAGAAATGAATTTCTCTCCACGCAAAAAGGAATTGCCAATTAAACATTTCCTGCCAAAACACCCAAAATTCTAGCATAATTGAAGCGATACTAACCCACATCAAAAAAGCATAGAGTAAAGCGTATTTCTTTTTAATTAATATCGTGGTTGTAAAGGGTCCTGCCTGCAGTGATGATGGCACGCTCATTTTATTTCGCCTCTTTATTCTTGTGCGAGTAAATCTTTTTTATCTTCGTCGATATTTACCTCGTGTTTTTCTTCGTAATAACTCTCGTTGTCAACATCGCGCATTTTGATTATATCTCTTCTTGACTCTGCGTATTTGTTTTCTTTTATTTTTTGGGGGGGTACGCCTAAATATATCCAACCTTCTTCGAATACTTGATTATAATTAGTAACCGATAATGCTGCTATCACCGTGTCCCTACCAATAATGGTCCCAGGTGCTATTGTACAACCCCCCCCAAGAACTACGAAATCGTCTAAAATAATTTTCTTAATTATCAAATAATTTCCAACTATCATTGATCCCATCAAGGTCACTCCTTGTCCAACTAAAACATTATGTCCCATTTTAACGAATTCGAGGTCACACCAAGCGTCGTGTAAGTGACTTGAAAAATCGAGGTTGAGGCCAAACCATCGAAAACCAAGGATGTCAATTAGCGGTGTTGGGCTATTATTCATAAACCATATGACTAGTTTTTTAATTTCAGTTCTCAAACACCAAAATTCAAAATCCTTATCTCCTTTTTCGGCGAGAAAAATCCCCTCTTTTGGTTTATGAATGATATTGATTAAAACGAGAAACAACTTACTTAAACAAATACAAGACAATATGAACAAATAATACATTGCAAGGAGTATTAAGGGAAATAAAGCAATTTGGAGAATCCATAACCAGGAATTCTCGTGAACCGCAAACCAAATATATTGATAAAACACGACTCCAACAAGGAACCCGCTCAACCATAAAATGGGAATATATGTTAGGAGGAACTTCATACTCGTCCTGCTGATAGCGCTACTCGTTGTGAAATCAAGTACAAAATCATCCTCTGAATCTTCAATGTTTGTATTTTCCTCCACTATAGCCTTATTTTCTTCTTCGGTTTCGGTCATATTTATCATAATTTAATTGATTTCCTCTTTTTTCATTAGTTCATCTTTTATGGAATTGAACTTCTCTTTAAGCTTTTCGTCTCTTTCCAAATCTTGCTTGGTTATTTGTAAATATTCCATGGTTTTCTTCTTGAATATCTTCCTTAAGGGAATGCCATAATAATAATTGTTTCCCTTAACAGCGTTAAATTTTGAAGCAGAAGCAAAAGGGAAGAGATATGCATTATCGTTTATTTCGCATCCAGGGGAGATGGCGTTTGATGCGGACATCGTAACATTATCGCCGATTTTAACTTTAAAATACGATATGTTTCCAAATATTCCATCGACCATATGCGTTGTTGTTATGCTATTTGGCCCGATGTAGCAATTCTCTCCCATTTCAATAAATCTATCCCCACATACTTGTTCCTCCATCGTTGAACCCTTTCCGATCTTGTTCGAGCCAACGAAATTATACATCCACCTCATCAACCAGGGAAGTGGTCCTTTGGAAAAGGCATTTTTTGGATATTTTATCATAAACGATCGAATGTGGTAAAAATTCAAGATCCTACTTGGAATATTTCGAGGAATGACGCCGTTCTTGGATGGTTGAAGCTTTTCGCTTAAATTCCACCAAAATCGAACTATTAAAGCAACGAAAAAGAGGTGAATGATGTAACATATAACTACTACTACTGGAAAGAGTATAAAAATAATTAACGATAATGGTGTTGTAAATAACGATATGAAATCCGTTGTTTGCAATACATGTGGATGAAAAAAGAACAGCATATATGAAAAGAATACGATTCCAGGAACGAAAAACGATCCAAGATAGGTCGTGAAAAAGGTGAGTACATGCCAATAAGGTTGTTTCTTAAACTCTTCTTTTATTACACCATTAGTTTCATTTGAGTCTTGAACCGCTTCTTTCGATTGTTCTTCAAGCAATAATAAAATACCTCAAAATAGGTAATTTCTAGGTTGACCCTTCTATTAATCTTCTTTTTTCTTGTTCTTTTTTTTTTTTCAATAAATGTTTTCGTTCCTTCCATGAAATGTCCTTGTCGTACCATTTAAGAAATTTTTCTTCGTACTCGTCTCTAAGTACTTCAATATCTTCAAAGTTAATAATCTTTTCTTCTATATTATCTTCAAAAAATCTATTTTTTTTATATTTTACGGCTGGTGCGCCCAGATATATCCAGCCCTCTTCTAGAACCTGCCCGACGGTAGTTACTGAGTTAATAGCCAGCATGCAATTCTTTTTAATGTGGGTTCCGGGCATGACTACTGCATGTCCTCCAATTCTTACATTGTCTTCAATTATGGTCTTTTTCATTATAAACAAGTTTCCTACTATCAAGGCCGATTGAATAATACTCGCTTGCCCTAAAATCACATTTTTTCCAAATTCAACTAATTCACAGTCGACCCATCCTTCAAAAAGAGAGTTTGATAAACTCGTCCTTACTCCAAACATTTTAAAACATAGATTATCCAAAAAAGGGAAAGGAAATCGGTGAGATATCCATGCTGGCCACCATTTGATAGTGTTCCTTAAACTCCAAAATCTATAATCTTTATCAGAAGGATGGCGGAAAAACACTCCTTCACGAGGTTTGTGAATCTTTTGAATAATTATTAGCAAAATTTTAGCAAATATTAAAGATATTAATACTGCTGTAATGTAGGCAAATAGTATAAAGGGAATAAGAAAAACATAGAAAAATATTGAAGGATATATTTGATATGTTATTTTCCAATAGAAATAAAACTCAATAATGACTGATAACATTGAAATCCAAAAAAGTAAGAAATAACAAGTTAAATATCTTTTTTTTACTAATACTAATGATGTAAAAGGTCCTCCTTTCAAGCTTGCTGGAACGCTCACTCTAGATCTCCTCCATTAGAAGTGGCTAAATGTGTCTTGTCTTCATCGATATTGATCTGATGGTTTTTTTTATATTTTCTCAAACCATCAACATCTACGATTTTTATAATCGGTTTTCTTGACTCTGCAAACTTATTTGGCTTGAGTTCGAAAGCGGGCATTCCAAAGTATATCCATCCCTCCTTTAATACCTGCATGAAATTAGTAGTCGATAAAGCCCCTATTACAGAATCCCTTCCGATAAATGTCCCCGGTGAAATTGTTGCGTGTCCACCAACGACTACATAATCGTCCAAGAAGACTTGTCTAATAACGAGGTATTTTCCAATGATATTTGCGCTAAAAATTATAGATCCTTGTCCCACTATCCCCTTTCTACCAATTTTAATAAACTCTGGATCAACCCAAGCGTCGTATAAACTGCTCGAAAAGTCCATTTTTATACCAAACCATCTAAATGCCCAAGCATCAATGAACGGAATGGGGGAATTACGGGTCAGCCACAACCCAATTTTTTTAATTGATATCCTTAAGCTCCAATAATAATAATCCTTATTTTTCAGTTCCGCCAGGAAAATTCCCTCTTTTGGTAAATGAACGAGATTTACAATAATGAGAAATGTTTTACAGCATACAATGATACCGAAAACAAATGCAACATATATAACGAAAGCTTCAAAGGGAAATAAAACAATCATTAATAGAAATCCAATCATATTTTCGCCAGCAATTTCGAAAGCGTTTATGAGTGCTTCAAGATACATGTAAAATACAATAATTGCTCCAAAACCTCCGATCCAAAAGATTAATACATATATTATGAAGAATCTCGCATTTACCTGGCCTATAGCGCTACTCGTTGTAAAATCGAGCCTGTAATCCTTTTCAGGATCTTCAAGAATATGAACATTTTTATCGAAAGTTTCTTCATTTGTCAACTTCCTTCCTCCTGTGACGTCTCGTCATTTTTATCTTCTTCCTGTACTATCGTTTGATATATTGTTTTTGATGATCCTATTTCGACTTGTTCGGGAGAAAGCGCTAAATAGTTTTGAACTTTTTTTTTGGATAATTTTCTCATGGGGACTCCAAAGTAATAATTTTCTCCTCTTACCTTGTAATGTTTACCTGAATGAGCTGCAGGTAACCAGACTGAATTATCTTTAACAACTCCTCCAGGGCCTAAAGCGTTCCAACCTCCCATTGTTACATTGTCTCCAATTTGAATTTTAAAATTTGAGATGTCTCCAAAAATCCCTTCAACAACATGAGATGTGAGTACCGAATTAACACCAATATAGACATTTTTTCCCGTTTCTAAATATTTGTCGGCACATACTTGTTCTTCAATAGTTGTTCCCTTACCAAGAGAATTGGTTTTCACGAAATTATATAACCATGTGGTCAACCATGGAAATAATCCTTTCGAAAATATGTATTTGGGATATTTTATGATAAAGGAGCGAAGGTGGTAATAATTTAAGGTCTTGCTACGAATGTTTCTTGGGATGACTCCGTCTTTTGAGGGAGATCTCTTTTCGGTTATTGCCCATAATAATCGCGTGAATAAGGCGATAAAGAACAATCGCACTAGATAACAAAAAAGAAATACAATTGGTGTTATTATTAATGTAAAAAGCGAGTCTACTTGAGAAACGATTACGAAAAAATTTTCAGCAAGTAAAATCTTAGGGTAGAAAAAAAGGATAATGAATGAAATAAATAATACTCCCGCTATTATGAGTGATCCTAAATATACAAAGAAAAATGATAAGAGAAACCAATGAAAATGGAGCTTTACTTCGTGCTTTGGTACTTCTAAATCACTATCTTCTCGCTCGCTTTTGTTTTCTGTCGTCATATTACCTCTAAAAAAGGTTAGGGAATCTTTTTTTACTGTTAAATAGAAGAAAAATCGAAATTTTAAAAACAATGGGATTTAAGAAAATTTAAGAAAAGTTCCCTTAGTTTTTTCAATTTAAACTAATTAACATCTACAAGATTCTCATCTTTTTAGAAATAGATGGAGAACAATAAATTCCCCTGTTCTCTTTTCTTTTTGTTTCTATTAATAACCTAATAAATAAATGTAGGAACTTTTATATTTTTCTTTAGGTTATACATTTTGAAGGTAATGGAATATTATTATAAGTCCTAATACCTGTTTGAAACATTAATACTAATTTCCCGACTAAAATAGGGGCATGCAATGAAAGAAAAATCGATATCTTTTATCAAAGACTTGTATCCAAGCGTTTTTAATTCCAAGGGAGAGAAGAAGACTTTTGATGAATATAATATAGCCATCATCCTCAACAAGGAAACAGGTCTCGATATGAATGTGGCTGAAAATATTGCTGAAAATGTCGTGAGAACCGTAATTGGTTTAGGTGTGAAAGAAATAACGACGACCTATATTCGTGAACTAGTTTGCGTTGAGCTCACACAACGAGGAATGCATAAATATCGGAATTTATTCGCTCGAGCGATAAATTTAGAAGATATCCATTTTAAGCTAGATAATGAATTTATTGAGAATTACAAGGGAAAACAACCAAACTGGGGTCCTTTAGGATATATTACTTATAAAAGAACTTACGCAAGGATTGTCGAGAACGAAAATCGAAAAGAAGAATTTTGGGAAACAGTACGAAGAGTTGTTGAAGGCTGTTATTCCATTCAGAAAGAACACTGCACAAAATTGACGCTTCCATGGTCGGATTTAAAAGCCCAACGATCGGCTCAAAAGATGTTTAAAAAGATTTGGAGCTTTAAAATGAGTCCTCCTGGTAGGGGGATGTGGATGATGGGAACTGAATTTATTGCACGACACGGTTCCATGGCTTTAAATAATTGCGGTTTCGCCTCAACAGCTGACATACACCTTAAACATTCTAAAGCTTTTGAATTCGTTATGGATGCGTTAATGCTTGGCGTTGGCGTCGGTTTTGATGTAAAAGGTGCAGGAAAACTTACCATTAAAAAGCCAGAAGAAGGTTCTTTCGAATTCCAGATCCCTGATAGTCGTGAAGGATGGGTTGAGGCCTTGAGATTTGTGTTAGAAGCTTTTTTTCTTGGAAAACAAATGCCCAAATTTGATTATTCCCTCATTCGACCGAAAGGAGAACCGATAAGAGGATTTGGGGGTGTAGCATCTGGGCCAGAACCCCTAAAAGAAATGCTTGGAGATGTTGAAAAAACATTATCCGCTCGAATAGGAGAAACCATCACATCTCTTGATATTGTGGATATCATGAATTACATCGGAAAATGCGTTGTTGCGGGAAATGTTCGGCGATCCGCCGAAATAGCTTTAGGAGACCCTATCGATTTTGATTTCGTTACGGCGAAACAAGATCAAGAAAAACTTTATTCTCATCGATGGGCGAGCAATAACAGCGTTTTTGCCCAAAAGGGATTAGATTATTCTTTCATTGCTGATCAAATTGCTGTTAATGGGGAACCAGGCATTCTTTGGTTGGAAAATGCAAGAGCCTTCTCCCGAATGGGCCAAACTCCAGATTTTAAAGATAAAAAGGTAGCTGGTGTTAATCCTTGCGGTGAACAATCGCTAGAGAGTTTTGAACTCTGTTGCCTGGTCGAAACTTTTCCTTCACATCACGAATCATTTGAGGAATTTCGAGAAACTTTAAAGTTTGCGTATTTATACGCTAAATCAGTCACGCTCGTAAACACGCATTGGAAAGAGACTAACGCTGTAATGCTAAAGAATAGGAGAATGGGTATATCTCAGACGGGAATTATTGAAGCGTTTGTAAAGCACGGAAGAGCAACCATGCTTGATTGGTGCGATAAAGGGTACGATTATCTCCAAAATGTTGATGAGCAATATTCAGATTGGCTTTGCATTCCTAAATCTATTAAAAAAACAACAGTTAAACCGAGCGGTACTATCAGTCTTTTACCTGGTGTTACTCCAGGCATACATTATCCTCATTCAGAATATTACATCCGGAGGATACGTATCTCGAAAAATTCTGACTTGATCGACATTGTCAAGGAGGCAGGGTATTATGTGGAAGACGATCTCTATTCAAAAAATTCGCTCGTTATTGAATTTCCCATACACGAGAAATATTTCGATCGCTCGAAAAACGATGTATCTATCTGGGAACAGGCAGAGAATGCCGCTGCATATCAGAGATATTGGAGCGACAATCAAGTATCGATTACAATCACGTTCCAGCAAGACGAGGCAAATCAGATCAAGCATGTTCTTGAATGTTATGAAGATAAGCTAAAAAGTGTCAGTTTCCTGCCTATTTCTGATCATGGATATAAACAGGCACCTTACGAGGAGATATCTAAAGAAAAATACGATGAAATGGTCCAAAATATTAAACCCCTGAACCTTAGCGATACAAGAGATCGAGTTCTTGGTGAAAAATATTGTGATAGCGACAAGTGTGAAATACGCTTCTAATTTTTGATTTTATTTTCTTTCATAAATAATATCCATTG
>JAEOUI010000172.1 GCA_016839425.1 Promethearchaeota archaeon | reverse complement strand
GTCAAATAATTCAAGCGATACCCCTAGCAGTGTTCATATTCATCTTGGAAATAATGTATTTCTTTTATATGTTAGAATTTTTACAGACAATAAAAGCGAGAAAGGAAAGGATACGCCATTTCCTCGTGTTAGTGCTCTACATAAATTTCGTATCTTGGCCACTATATTTCATTTCGTTTGACATGATTTTAAATTTCAATGTAATTTTGGGATCGTTAGCCGTGCTTTTTACAGTTGCAGTTTTCGACAAGATGTTCGGGGCGTTAAATGAAAAATTGCGATTAAGCTTAATAAGAGCATCGTTTTTATCAATTGGATTAATTTTGTCCATTGACCTTTTCATCTACTTACAAATTTCGGTACAACCTATCTTTTCGAATTTTTCGTTGGGGACAAACTTATCTCTTGCCGTTTTGGTCTTTTGGATCTTTCTTGGTTGTATCGTTCTTCCCTTAAAATTGAACCACATAAAAACCTTTCTTTATTGGATCGTCCTTTCGGCCAGCTCTAGCTTGGCCATGCTGTTCGGTCTATTCTTGAATCCATCAGGTCTATTAGAGAACATTGCTGTAGGAGGCGTGATTTTCATCTTGTTCATTTCCATATTTCCATTCATTTTTATGTTTGAAGAACTTACGATATTTTTCAACAAGCTTTGGGGGCTCCTCCTTGCGAAGCTCAAGGCGCTAAAGATCGCAATTGTAAACTTTTTCAAAAAAATTAGGCGCTTTTTCAAGAGGATATATCACACAATTATAACCTTCTTGAAAAAGAATTTCAAGTACATCTATTTAATTTTCAACATCTTCGTTTTTATTTTAATTCAATATTTAGGAATGACCTATTTGAATCTTGCGTGGTATCACGCAATCTTTATCAGTCTATTGGTTGTTTCCATCTTGCTTTATCTTATTTCGCCCGCAAGAACGGAAGAAGATCCCGTAAAGCAGTTTAAATGGAAGCTGGGGATGTATTTCGCAGTCTGGTTGAGCTTAACGGTTTTAATCGCCGTATATATTACATACGCGCCCAAGATTAACGAATTTATTTCTACATTGACCGTGGTTCTCGTATTTCTCACGAGTTCTGTCATTTTAGGCGCCATCATACTGATTGATATTTATCGAAGGGAAAAGGCTGGAAAGATATCGATCAAATGGAGGTATTATACAACCCTATTTTTCATATTATTATTAATTGGTGCAATCGTTACAGGAGTTTTCTTGGGAATCAATTTCGTTGATGTAGTAATTGAATGATTTTTGTTTATTCAAAAGTATTTTTTTATAATTACTTGACATAAAAAATCCTGCTCAAATTTCCTCATCTAACGAACTTTTCAATGTTCTAAGAAACTTTTCGTATTTTTTTCAAATATCTGGCACGCTTTCGTCCTGTAAAAACTGCAATAGTCCTTTTTTCTTGAATAAAGCAATAAAGATTAAAATGATAAGATAAAAGGGAGGAAAAAATAATCGTGATTTAAGAATTGAGATTTTTTTGCTTCCAAGCGCCTAGGAACTTTTTAAACTCGTCCTTGTCGATTCCAAGAGAATTTAATTTTGTTTCTTTTGGTTTCATCTTTACTTGTTGAGTATTTGGTTCAATTTTAGAAAACTGGATGGACCAATCAAAGTAAGACCTCGAACTTGCTTGCATTGCTTTTGACATGATTTTAATTTATATTAACGGGATAATAAACGATATGGGTGTGAAAATTTTCTAAAACATTTAGACGCTAAATTCTAATTTGTCGCACTTTTTAAGATTAGAACTTCTTAAATCCCGTTTTCTTAAGAATACCATCCAACTTACTTGTTAATTGCGAAAATTTAGATAATAACCTTTAAATAAAGGTGCTTGATTACCTACATTTAATCTAAACTTATTGAGGTAAAAATCGATGGAAGAATCAGAAAAAATAAACGTTAAAGATTGGATAACGCTTAGTTCGGTAATGATTGGTGCCGTCCTGACAATACTTGCCTTGATCTGGCAGGAGCCCCCCGCAGATCGGAAAGGTATTATTGTATCGACATATCTCCTGATGGTTGCCTTTATTTTCTTTGTCAACTCAGTTTCCTGCAACTCTAAAGCGAATTTCGAGGCGCGAACGGGAAAGGCATCAGAGAAGCTAGTAAATCGATTCGTCGCTTTTGCGGAATATTCCTTTGGAATAGGTTTTACTTTCATTGTTTGCGGATTTTCGATCCTTGGATATGGATATCTCATGGGATTTACGACTCCAGACAATCAATTATTAGCCTTAATATTTCCCATTACATTCATTGTCGTGACCTTGCTCCTAATGATGATTTACAACACACTTAATTCCGGCTCGCCCATAGGAAGTTTAAAGAGAAATATTTGGACGATAATCGAAATAGCTGTCGTTGTACTCATAGCCATGGATTATTTTGAAATGATCATAATTCCGTAAATATTTTTTTATTTCTTTTTTAATACCCATCTTTTAATTATATAATTGCTAATAGGACAAGCGAAGAAACTTATTTTGAACAAATAATTATAATAACATACTTAAAAATAAATAACTGTTAAAATTGAACATCGATAAAAAAATCCTTTCTAAAGCCGCAAGATCAATCGTTAAAGCTGGAAAGATGCCTTTCCCAGTTTCCGACATATTTTTAAAAATATTAAATGTCCTTCTAACGGAGGAACAAGCGAGATTTATTGCAGATGTTTTTAAAACGCCCTCACTTACATTAGAACAAATTTTGGAAAGAAACGATCAAAAACTCGACGAGGGTTCAATCGTAAAGATTCTCGACAAATTACTAAAAGGCGGGATAATTTCAAGTGCAATGTCTCAAAGCGCTGGCGTTCGCGTCTATCGCCTAATGCAACCGGTACCGGGCTTGATGGAATATTCCTTGCTAAGGGGAGAAACTACTGAAAAAGAAAAAAAATTAGCAAAATTATGGGATGCCCTTTATAAGGAATTAAGCACAGGCACTCAAACTAATTATGATTTCTTAATGACTCAATACGAAAAGGCACCTGCTATGGATAGGGTCGTGCCCGTCGAAGAAGAGATACAATTCGAGAAGATAGGACAAGAAACGATAACGCCATTCGTGGAGATTTCAAAATTCATTGATCAATGCGAGGAAATAGCAGTTGCTCATTGTTATTGCCGTCACGAAAAGGATCTACTGGGAGAGCCTTGTAAGCTGAACGCACCTAAGAAAAATTGTTTTTTCTTCGATAAAAGCGCAAAACATGTGATAGAACACAACTTCGGAGAACCAATTAACAAGGAAGAGGCCAAGAAGCGTTTTAAAGAAGCCGAAGAGTACGGCCTCGTCCATAAAGTCTTTCACGTTCACGCAAATCCTGAAGGAAAAGTAGAAGCCATATGCAATTGTTGTCAGTGCTGCTGTGGGACGTTTCACTTATATAAAACGGGAGCAATGCCCTTTACAACACTCACATCTTACATCGCTGAAATAAGCTCCGCTGAATGTCTGGGATGTGGTACTTGCGTGGAGGCCTGTCCTATGGACGCACTTGAAATGACAGGGGAAAATATTGCATCATTAATTGAAAATAAATGCATTGGTTGTGGAGTATGCGTTCATTCATGTTCTCAAGAACCAAAAGTCATCCATCTCAAAAGAACAGGACTTCGAAAGGTTTTCATACTTCCTCCAAGGATATTAAAAAATAAGAATTAAAAATTGAATAAATCATAATTATCTAAGTTATAGTAATTTTTTCGTGAAATAATACGCTTTTAATCATCTCAAGCAATAATTTATCTGTTGAGGCCCAAAAAAAGAATATCTTGTTTTCAATACTCATTACTACTGATTGAAATATTTCATTGAAAGTTTTTGCGTCTTCGGGCTTAATCATAAATTTATACGAAAAGAAATCCCATTTAAAGAGTCTTTTTTTATCCTTAACAAATTTAATCTCAACTTTTTCAAACTCATATTCAAATTTTTCTTTAACAGTTCGTTCTACTTGAGATAAAACATATTTTACTTCAAGTGGTTCTTGATCCAACATTGGATCTTGAATAAATTTAGTTTTCGATGTAATTATTGAATTTAATACATATATTTGGATACCATTATTCCACTTCTGAGAAACTAAATCATTTGGGGGATTTAGAGTTAAACGAAAAAAATCATACCCAAAAATATCTAACCCTTTATTTACTACTTGACCTATAACAATCCATTCTTTTTTTAACAAATTTATTACATAAGGAAGGATAAAGGGATCTATTTCTTCTATTTCATATTCTTTTGTTTTTTGATATTTATTTTGCATCCTTTGCGTAAAAAAGGGCTCTTTTTCCTTTAATTTAATAAGATCTTGTTCCCTTGCTTTTAATATCATTGAATACAAATTAGTAGGACTAATTGCGACAAAATTTTTTGCTTTTTTTGGTGTTTTAGACGACTTTTCTTCTTTTACAAAATTTTTATTGATTAACCTCTGGAGAATTGGATAAAGTGTGGTTCTTTCGATATTTGGTAAGGCTAGATTTAAAATTCTTACGGTAGCTCCATTCACACCGTTCTTCATGAGGGTGTAATAAACCAAAGCCTCGTCTTGATTGAGGCCAACCTCTTTTAGGCAATTAAAAACCTCATTAGGAATTTTTTTCATTGTATATTTATAAAGAAGAAAGGATGCATATAAACTTGTTTTATTGTCAAGACACAAAAACATTTTATAGTAAGAATAATTAGTGACTTGTGAATGTGTCATAACGGATCGACAGATCCCAATTCTTTATAAAAACAATTAAATAAAAAAGGACCTAAAAATGGAACGAAGGAAAAAGGAAAAATTAAATTTAGAGGGAAGAATTTGGATGAGACAATTTAAAATTTTTCTTGGATTATCGTCCAAAGTTCTAGAATTATATTTCACAAAAGAAGAATTTATTAAGATTTCTCAAGAAATGGTTCAAGAATTCCAACAATTAATCCCCCAGATACCTTTCGTTGGTGGAAAAAATAACGAAGGGGCCACAAAATACATTCATAGAAGTGCAATGTTTTTGGTAATATATCGAATTTTAGAAAGAAAAGGGTTTCCATATCTTAAGATCGGGGAAATTTCATATAAAATATTTGAGGAAGTATATAATTTCATGCAAAAACCTGGAGAAGTGATCTTTAGTCAAAATAACATTCAAAAAATGAGACGTGTTGCAAAAGATTCTCAAGATAGAAAATTTAAAGACGATTGGGTCATGGAATTTGTTGAGAGTAATGAAAGAGAAATTAATTATGGATTAGATTACATAGAATGTGGTATTTATAAGTTCTATCGACAACAAGGACTTGAAAAATATGCCCGATTTATCTGTTTAGGGGACTATGCAATGGCTCGATCATATGGTTATGGACTTAAGCGTACACAAACAATTGCTAATGGCGCAAATTCGTGCAACTTTCGGTTTATCAAGGGAGAGCAATCCCCTAAAGGATGGCCTCCAGATGATTTGCCAGAATTTAATCTCCTAAATAAAGGTAATTAAGAGAAAAGGATTGAATTAAACTTTTCAATTTAATATTTTTTTAATATTTTTTGAATGTCATATAAGATCCCATAATAATAATCCAGAAGAGGATGGATATATGGGAAATCCATTCGATTATAGGGATCCAAGTTACGATAAAAACTAATTGCGTGATTCCTGCAAAAAAGAACGGCACGGCGAAATATTTAGGAAATATCAAGGGTTTATCTTGAACATAATAGCTATAAATCACGCAATAAGTTGCCGTTCCTAAAAAGCACACATCTGCGAATACGCCGTGAAGTAAAAAGAAGATGCTTTCTTTTGTAGCGGATAAAGCCAAGCACAATCCTAGTAACCCGAGAGCTATATAAGCAACAATGTTTGCATATTTTGCAACCTCTATCCATTTACTTGATCCATGTCTTGATTGAAAAAGATATCCCATATACACGCTAAATGGTATGCCTAACAATCCAGACACCATTGCACCAATGTTAAAAAACATAAATCCGCGAGGATTCATTTCTGGCGTGCCTAAATCGCTAATCATGTTAGTTAATATGCTATATTCTACGGGATAAAATTGCAAAGCAATTAATTCTCCTATTAACCCTGCTAGCATTGCTAAAACCCCAAAAACACCACCAGGGATTATTTTTAGAAAAAAATCGCCGAATATATTCTTATCACTTGCCTGAACCATAAAATTACCTTTAAATGAATTAAGCTCGTAATATGAAGGGTAAAAATAACAATCATAAATAAGGATTGGTATTTGAAACAGCTAGCATGCAAATTCTTAAATTGGTGTTTAATGAGTATTTTATTATGATAAAAGTAATGTTTTTTAAAGATCACTACAAAAAAGCTATCAAACAATTGGAGGAATTTCTATCGTCATTTCCGCCCGATTACGATTTGAACAACATAAAAATATCGACATCGGGTCCAGGGGACGTCTTAAGGATAGTGGTTCTTTATAAATGGCTCTAAGTACACGATTTAATAAATTAATTACATTTTTTTTCTATTTCTAAACAATATTTACTTTGAATTATTCTTTTCAAAAATTCGCAATCATTCAATGCAATAAAAACATAAATTTAAAGCAATTCTACAAATTTATTCAATTTTATTGTACACTGTTGTAATATTTAAATAATAGTTAATGAGAGTTATTTTAATACAATGAAAAATAGGAAAAAAATATGGATTTAAAAGATATATTAAAAACTATCCAAAACCTCGCAAGCGCTCGAGCGCCATCTGGACTGGAAAGAACAAGAGGAGAGAAATTCAAAGAAGAAGTGCTCAAAATTCTTGAGAGTAAAGATTTAAATGTACTTTCTGATTCTCTCGGTAATTATTACGCAAGGTTGAAGGGAACCTCCGGAAATAAAGCAATCGCGATCTTGGCTCATATAGACGAAATTGGGGGAACTATCCGTAAGTTAAAGAAAAACGGATGCTTAGAGTTCTCAAGAAGAGGGGGTTATGAGGGAAGGTGGTTGGTTTCTCGAAAAATCCAGATTTTAAACAAGGAAGGACAATGGATAAACGGAGTGATTACTGGTAGATCCGCCCATTCAACACCGGATAAACTTCGAAAAGGAGAATTAATCGATCCTTTAGAGATGGAAATCTATATAGGGGCGAACACGAAAGAAGAAGCTTTAAATGAATATAAAATCCATGTGGGATCGCCGTTCGTTTTTTCTGGGGAATTTGGCTTGTTAAATCCGGATATAGATCAAGACATCATTGCGGGATATTCGATGGATAACTTGGCAGCTTTGGCTTGTCTCGTCGTATTAACGCAAAAACTAGTGAGTGATCTTACGAATGATTTTGGAAACCTCAAGATATCATACGATGTTTATTTAGTAGCAACAACTCGAGAAGAAATCGGAACGGAAGGAGCGTATTATTTCGTTCGTAATAATCCGATTGATAAAGTTATAGGTATTGACATTGGTTTAGTAGCGGACTTCTCTAATAGCGTGGATTCGGATATAAAGCTAAAAGCCGGACCCGTAATCATATGGCAAGAAGGAAGAGGAGGAGGCGTTTTCGATCACGAGTTCTGTTCTCAACTAATGAATATCGCAGAAAAGAACAAGCTTCCATATCAAAACGGAGTTGTTGAATTTTATGGTTCAGATGCGGGAAAAAGTCAAAAATGGTTGGGCGTTCCTTCAGCGTTAATAGGCATTCCCACCATGTTCAGCCACAATGTTCCCGAGGTTAGCACGCTCAGTGGAATTGAAGCCACAGCGGAACTTATTTTTCAATACTTAAAACATTTGAAATGAGCAATATTTTTGATAAATTTTATGAAATTAGAATAAAAATCTCTCTTTTTTTTTACTTGCTTCTTGTAAGCTTTTTTGGAGTTTTTTTCGGGTATCAAGGTCTAATTCCTCGTATAACTCATCTGATTGTTCGATACTTAATTGATTAAGATATCCTTCTTTAACCAAATAAGTCATAACGCTTATATTTCCCGCTCTAAATCTCTTTATGATCTCTTGCTTAAAGACTTCCTTTGCCTTGATATCACCCGCTTTTGACAGCTTTTTAAGGAGAGGGAATGCTAAATTAGAGTGAAGGACTTGCGTGTTATAATCATTTTCGTACCAGGCTTGTAGATTAGAAGCATGAGCCCAAAATTCTGTTTCAGGAGCAATTTTTATAGAAATATCCTCTTCTTTTTCAAGAGCATGATCTAAATCTTTAATTTGGGCGTCAATATTAGTACTTTTAACTTTTTTATGATTTTCTTCATTAAATTCACTGGGAGGATTCATTAATAGGTACTTGCACTGCAAGAACATCCTATTATTGATATAGATCACTGTTTTATCATTTTCTAACCTTAATTTTAACAGGGGATTTATTGAAAATTCCATCATATCTTAAGAGCGCTTTGCGATTGTGAGCATTATTATATAATCTGCTACTTCTTCTGCGTTATCGGTAATGGCTTCCATGGCAGAAATACAATTGTGGATTTCTATGGCACTGAAAGGATTGACATCTGGATGATTAGAGACTAAATTCCTATAAACATTTACTTTCAAATCATCGACTTTATGCTCCAGAACATTAACTTCTTCGCCTAATCTCTGAATCTCTTCACCTAATGTATTTGCGTCTTCTTCTTTTGCGTTAATTAATTTTTGGACCATTAAGTTAAGGGTTTTAACGCATTCCACGGAAACATTGGCCCATTGAATCAGATAATCGTGAACATCTTTATCTAACTTTAAAAAATCGCTATAATTCATATATGTGAGAATTCTTGCACTTGCGTTTGCGGCATTTGCGACATCATCAATTCTTTTGACGAGATGTGTGAGGTTTTCTCTTATTACATTGTTTAATTCTGCTTTTGAAAGGCCATTTAATATATTTCTACGAATACCATCTGCCTGATGCTCTAATTCGTTTACTCGAAAAAACACTTTTAAAGCCAAATCAACATCTTTTTCTTCAATCAAAAAGGAAAGCCCCTTCTCAAATTCCACGACACATTCTAGGACTTTTTGAGCGTGTACAAGCGTCTTGTTTATTGCGCTTTCTTCATTCCTTGATTTAAACCATTCAAATAATGAACTCATTTTTTATCACTTCATATTTTCAATTCTTCTTTAGTTTTCATTCTAATTTAAAAACTTCTTTTATATACTCTTCTCCAGGGTGTTCAAATAAAATTCCTAATTCTTTTGGAAAATATACAGTTACTTCTGATTTTTCGATAAAATTTTTGTGTATTTCCGAAGTTGCAAGCGTCGAAATTATGACTAATTTTTCCGATCCATTTAATTTGCAGAGAACTTCAAATCGATAAAAGACACCCATAAATTTTCGACGATAAATTCTGCCAAACAATGCATTCCTTTTCTCGCTCGTGCGGTCACCTAATCTAATTTTAATATGATTTGCTCTTACGACCAATAACACTTTATCACCGTGTTTGAGCTTGTTAAAAAGATCTTTTCTAATATAAGTAGCAAAAGGTTTTTTTGGGCCTACATCTACCAATATTGGACGCGAGTCTTGCTGTAGTTCTGCGAAAAATTTATCTCCTCTTTTTGATTTCGAGTGAATATCCCAAGTAGGTTCCTGATTTTTCAAACAAGTACCATCAAAACAATTAATTTCACTTAAAAAATTTGCAACAAAGAGATCGTTTGGTCGATAATATATTTCGTAAGGTGCTCCAACTTGCATTACTCTACCCTCATTAAACACTGCGATCTTATCTGCAACCATCATTGCTTCTTGTTCCTCATTAGTCACATGTATGACAGTGAGTTCTAATTGGCGCGATTTTGCCATCTGGAGCAGTTCTCTCCTCAAGCTCATCCGTAGTCCAGCATCTAGTGCTTTAAGAGGTTCGTCTAGGATCAAGGTTTTAGTTTGCTCTAAATTCATGAGTGCTCTACATAAAGCAACTCTTTGTTGCAGTCCTCCGCTCATTTCTTTTGGGAGTGCTTTATTTCTGCCCGTTAATAAAGTCATCATTAATACTTGCTCTACGATCGTTTTCGTTTGATTCTTATCCCGAGCGTGTACTCGACTACTATAAGCAATATTGTCGTATATAGACATGTGAGGAAAGAGAGCGTAATTCTCAAACATAAAACCAATATTTCTTGCTTCAGGCGCTAGATTCGTAACATCATTTCCATCAAAATATATTTTTCCTGAATCGGGTTTGATTAAACCCGCAATTAATTTAAGTAAAGTGGTTTTACCTGCTCCTGTGGGTCCGAGCAAGATAAAATATTCGTTATCATCAATCTTTAATGAAACATTATCAACTGCTTTAATTTTTTTGTAAGATTTTGAGACATTCTTAAGTTCAATTACAACCATCTAAAATCACCTTTACATTAGCGAAAGTTCGTTTAATAAATCTTTTGGAATCTTATACACATGGATGTCATCTTTATGAATTCCAACTAAAAGTTCTTCTCCAGGAGAAAAATTTTCTTCAAATGTACCTGGTTTAATTGATATAAATGTATCACCACTATCCAGAATAAAATAAAATCTTTTAGTTGCTCCAATAAATCTAGAGGAATCCAGCTTGGCGTTAAATATCTGAATCATTTCCCATTCATGTGGGCTTGATTTAAAATCGTAATCCTTCGGAAAAATATAAACATCTTCAAAACGGAACGCAATAACAACATTGTTATCAAGTGCAAATTTATTATTCATATTATTACATGCCAAGTTAGGTCCTCCTAATCTTAACCTCACATTCATTTGATTTTCGTCAAATAATTTTAAAACATATCCTTGGAGAAAGTTTGTTTCTCCCAGAAAATTTGCAACGAATATGCTATTAGGGTGATCATAAAGGTCGTATGGCGATCCTTGTTGTAGGATCTTGCCACCCCTCATTATAATAATTTGATCTGCGATGGCCATTGCTTCTTCTTGATTATGGGTTACATGTATTGCCGTAAGTCCTAAATCTTTTATAAGATTTCGTAATTGATGGCGAAAGACATTGGAAACCTTGGGATCCAAAGATCCTAATGGCTCGTCCATTATCAATATTTTTGCACCCGTTGCAATTGCTCGAGCAATTCCTAATTTTTGTAAACCAGGATTTCCAAAGATTGAAGGATATTCATCTGCGTATTGGAGTAAATCTACCGTCTTTAAAGCTTCTTCAGTTTTATTAACGATGATATCTTCAGAATATCCTCGCATTTCCAAACCAAAAGTCACATTCTCCCAAACAGTAAGATGCATAAAAATTTCGAAATGCTGAAAAATAAATCCCATATCCCTATCTTCTGGAGGAATTTCCTCCATATTCTTTCCGTCTATCTTAATCATACCTTTTGTGGGTTTCTCTAATCCAGCAATCATTCTTAAAGTAGTAGTTTTCCCACAACCACTCGGACCGAGGAGAAACACGAAATCTCCATCGTTAATTGTTAGCGAAATATCATCAACCGCTAAAACTTTTCCCTCATCGAATGTCTTCGTGATATTTGAAAGTTCTATTGTTGGCATTCAGGTTGCACCTCCTTTCTTTTTAACAAGTCGTAGTGCAAATATCAAAAACGCACCAAAAATTATCACTAAAATACTTGCGAAAACAGCACTTTGCCACGCTGTCGCTTCAACCCAATCGACAATTAAAACGGGAACTGTACGAATACTACCCATTACGACGATCGTTGCACCAGTTTCACCTAAAGAGCGCGTGAAAACCATTATCGCTCCGGCAATTATTCCTTGCTTGATATTCGGAAGTGTGATTCTCCGAAACACGGTTAAATCGCACGCACCTAGCGTTCTGGCTGCTTCTTCAACTCCCCTATTAGATCCTTCCAAAACTCCAATAATGGGACGAACCATATAGGGAAAAGTAAAGCACACATGAACAAATAAGATCATTAAGAATCCTGGAGTAAGTAAACCCAGTCCTGCAGGGCCCCAGAAAAGAAAAAGAGCAAAACCCAAGGCGGCGGAAGGTATCGCAACGGGAATGTCGAGCAGTGTATCTAGCACAGTAATTACTTTCCCCCACTTGCGCCTTGTAATTATATATGCAAAAGGAATACCAAAAGCGATGTTAATTGCAACGGCCAAGGCTCCAATTTGAATGGAATATATCATACTCTTATATAAAAAAGCCCATTTCTGATCTTCACCCCAAAGCTCTGTGAAAACAGATCCTCCCGAGAATTGAGTAATAACATAGAACGCAGGTATTAGAATCAAAACGATCAAGGTTCCCATTGTTACTATATCTCTCAAATAACGAAGGGATTTATGGCTTATTTTTTTTTCAAGTTTTGGCATTACCTTTTTTACTGGAAATCCAATTTTCCTCGTAAAAAACTTTATCGAAAAGAGTAAAATTAAAGAAATTAATATTAATATCGCAGCAACGAGCGAGGCAGAGGGCAAGTCTAATTGTCTTCGGAATCCTACGATTAATATTGGAGCGGTTTCAACAAGTCCAGATATGATTATTGTTGCGCCCGTTTCCCCAAGACTTCTCGTGAACGAAAGAATAGCTCCAGCTATTATGCCTTCTTTCATCATTGGGAGAGTTATTGTTCTAAATACCGTTATTCCTGAAGCTCCAAGCGTTCTTGCTGCGTCTTCATAAAGGGTATCGGTTTTTTCTAAGACAATCTTCATATTACGGACGATATAAGGGAAAGTGAACACGATGTGTCCTAGGATAATTAACTCAAACCCAGGAACGACACCAAAAATACCCCAAAATAACATCAAGGAAAAACCAAGAGTACTTGTTGGAACTGCCATTGGTAAATCAACCAAGGCATCGAGAAATTTTTTGCCTCGAAAATTATATCTCGTGAGTATTATAGCCGTGGGAAAGGCGATGATCAAGTCAAAAATCACGGCAATTGAAGCGATGAAAAATGAGTTTCCTAAAGCTTCTAAAATTCTTTGCCATTTTAAATCTCCTAACAATGGATCGTTAAAAACTGTTTGATCAATAGAAGGAATGTTAATAAAAATTGTCGAAAAGATGTTAATAATTGGACCAATAATTATGAAGAAGAAAAATAGTAATGTAATGGCGTCAAGAATTTTTCTATACAATGGTTTTGAAAAAAATTTATCTACTTTCAAGCCAAGGGAAAGTTGATTTCCGTTCGTTTTTTTTTGCGTTTTTAATTTGGTTAACATGATGATCAATTAAAATTAGTAATTAAGCAGTAGCTTTACAAAGATACCATAAGTCAGGAATTTTTAACAAGACATTTCCACTTGTAGGAGTATAAATTTCTGGCACGGAAATGTTAAGTCGAATTCCATTGGTTTCGTAATTAAATATTGAAGGATCGAGTGGAATCGTAGGATCAATAGGCCTAAATCCATATTGCATAGCAGAAATTACAGTTTCTCTCTCGTTTAAGAATTCAAGAAAGGCTTGTGCAACTTCTCTTTGTTTGGGAGAGACCCAATCAGCATTTAACACACAAAACGGGTGATCGCTATATAAAGTACCCTCTTCGGGATATATAGCAATGATCTTCCCCCCCGTGGCGGAATTCGATATATCACTCACCAGATTTTCGTATAGGAACGCAATATTTAGAGAATTTGGTCCTCCATCTTTCATATATCGAGATAAAAATCCCGTAGATTTTCCATATAATACTGCACTTGATTCGAATTCCTTGATCCATTGCTGGACATCGACATTAAGCAGGTCGTCCATCGTGAGATTTTCAGATGGTGTCCCAGAAGCCGCCGCTAAAGCCATAATAGTTGTCATAAAACCAGAGTTAGACAATCTTGGATCAGTGTGCGCCATTCTCACGCTTACACTAGGATCAAGGTTAAGGCGTTTCACATCCGCAAGGCTTTTTATCTCATGTGTCTGATTGAAGGATTCCCATGTCGCAATTACTATAGGCGAGTATATAATTCTAACAGCCTCGTCAATTTTCACGAGTTCGTCTCCTCCAGTATAATCTGTCCATTTCGTGTTGAGAAATGGCATCCAGATCGAACTTGCAGGACTCCAGATGGTAGGATGGATCTCCCCATTAAGGATGCTAATAATTGAGTCTGAAGAGCCGTAGGGGTGCATTTCTATAGTTATTTTTTCGTTAGGGTGATCTCTAGCCCATTCTCCTAAAAAATCATTATAAGCGACGGTCATCCAACTTGCTTTTTCCGAACTATAAATTATAGTAACATGTATTCCCCCATCTTCACTAAGAAGAAGTGCGTTAGAAATAAAATTTCCTGATAAAAATCCTATAATAAAAAGGATAAATAAGGAGCCTAAGCTCTTTTTTCTAATTTTTCTTGAATTATTTGATTTTCGCTTAATTTTCATAATATTAAATAAATATGCTTATGTAATTATCAACTAAGCTAAAGATTACACCACAAACGATACCAATAAATATGACAAGTAAATACATTACAACCTTTTTCATAATAATCATTTAGTTTTACTTGTTGATGATTTAGCTTTTTTCAACTTTTAAGATTAAATAAGACTAAATGGTTTATTATATCATGGTCTATAGAATATAGAGAACTATAGAGAATATATATGGAATATTTTTTAACAATGAGTTCATTGAATTCAAATACCTTCAGTTAAGAAGGTTATATTCTTAATATTCATATAATTTCTTAATTCAATTTTTAATACATCATCAAATTTTATAAATAACTAAATAAATAATTAGAATAAGCATTTATGAAGAAGAAATAAATTTCAATTTTTTCTTAAAGAACATTAGAACTTGTTAATAATTGCATTATATAGTCAGCTACAATTTCAATCGAATCAGAAATTGCTTCCATTATATCCATAGTGTTTCCAAATGTAAAAATCGTAAAAGGATTTACATTATAAGATGTTTCTTGTAAGCTTTTTCTTAGCTTGATGTTTAACAAGTCTATCTCGTGTTCAAGAAGATTGATTTCTTTAGCAAACGATTTTACCTGTTGACGGTCGCCTAACAAATTAATCACGATTTTATCCAAGTACTCAGCACATTTTACAGTCGTGTTCATCATCGTTTCAATTAGTGTAATCGTTTCGTCGCTACTTTGCTCCCAGAATTTAATTGGAATCGTTGCTATTCTTCTTGCTACTCCCGTTGCGCAATTTGCCACATCGTCCAATCTTTTTATCAAGTGCGATAAATCAATCCTGACACTCGGATTTAACTCACCTTTTGATATGCCTGTTAATATTTCTCTCCGAATGTTATCCGCCTCCCCTTCAAAAACATCCACTTCGTGAAAAATATCATGACATTTCTCGAGATCTTTCGTTTTTAATAATAAAACCATACCCTCGTCTAATTTAAACACGCATTCCTGCACTTTTTGAGCGTGTTTAATTGCTTGTTCTAAAACAGTTGTTGCGGTCTTTTTTTTAAAATATTCTATTAATGAGCCCATATTATCACATCCTTTTCTATAATTCCTATATTTTTTTACCTTAAATATTTATTTAGAGAAGTCCACTCATATAAAATCCTAAATATATTATACCACCTACAAATGCAGAGATTGGAAGAGTTAATAACCAGTATAGGGCCATTTTTCCAATCCCTCTATAATCCACTTCCTGCTTTTTTGCTACATTTAAACCAATTATACAGAACACGATCACATGACTATGACTTATTGGTATTCCTAATGGCGTTACTATAAACAACACGATAAAAGTTGCAAGTTGAAGTATAAATCCTTCACTTGGACGCGCATCGGTTGTTTGGCTCGCTAAGTTTTTGATAACAAATCGACCTGCGATGTATATTCCCAAAAGAGCGAAAATTCCAAGAAATACTTTCCAGAACCAATATGCACCTTCACTCAAGTAAGCACTATCGTATAATGCATATATTATTCCAAGTGCTTCTGCGGAATTTGCACCTGTATATATTGACACTCCAAACACGGCAATCAATAATGCCCACGAGAATGTGGTTTCAGATTTTTCTATTGAATTTAAACCTTTGAACTTATTTAAAAGGTACTTTGCTAGGAATTTATAAAATATATAAGTTAAAATAAATCCGATTACAGGACTTAGGAGCCACCCAACGCCAATTGAAATCATAACATCCCAATTAAACGCACCTGCTATATTTATGTTCTGGAATGATATGAAAACAATAATCACACCAAAAATCGACCCAAATAACGAATGTGTCGACGATAAAGGTATCCCTGAAAAACTTCCGATTATTAACCAGATAATTGCACTTATCAACACGCTTAATAACATGTATATGGAGTATGTAACGTCTTCTCCTACGAACTTTTTTCCTACCGTGCTGGCAACTTCTTCTGAGAGAAAGATCGTGCCAATTGCCAAACCTATACCCCCTAAAATAAGCACATTTTTAAATTTTATCGTACCTGCCGCAGCCAGAGGTGCTGGCGTCTCGTCGTTAGCACCAATAGAGAACGATAGGAAGAGCGCAAGTAGAATTAATGCAATAACAATATAATGACTTAACTCTTCCATAAAAAGCTACCAATAGATTTATTTAAAAATTAGATATTTAGTCGACAAGAATTGAATGTATTCAGAGAAATTTTTGATATGATCCGCCATCATCATAATATCTTCTATTAGTTCTTTTAAATAGAGATATGTACGACTTAAATAATCCATATCATAATTCCATAGTCGATCCAAGAGATTCCATTCAATTTTACGCATTTTTCTTCGTTCCTCTTTGATACTTTCGCAAATTTCATATGCTTTTTCAAGATCAGTACTCACGAATTTTACTGCGCTTGTTATTTTATTGGATAAATCCTTTAAAGAATTATTAATAAGTGTAATGCCATTCTTAAATTCTTCATCGGGAAATATTACTTTATACAAAAGCAATCTATGGGCAACAAATTCACCTATATCCTTAATTTCGTTAATTTTAGAAAATAATTTGAGCCTATCTGCTTTGGTAAATGATGATTTTTTTGATTTAAAAAGTCTGGATTCGAAAGTCTTCTTGATTTCCTCCTCTTTCGCCGTTTGAATTACTTCCTGTAAACTTAAGACGAAATTATCGAAATCTTCTTGAATTAACCATTCGATTCCTTGCATGAGCTTTATATTTTGATCGTGAATGCTCTCCATAAAAATGTGAGTTAATTCGTCAATATTTAATTTTTTCAGCTCTTTCTCTGAATTGGGCAATGTCATACTATATATCACGATAATAGGATTTATTTTTTTTTACTTAATTATTATCGCATTAAATTCATGCTCAAAAATCATTAGGAAATATGATAGTTATATATATTTTTAAAAATTATATGCTTTAAATTATTATAGGTTTACTTATTCTTCATAGAAAATACAATTTAAAATAAAAATAGCTTTAATTCATCAAATAATCAATGATAAGCTCAGTAATATCAGAAGAATATTCACCTGCTCTCCTGATGCTTTCAATGGCATAACTTAGAGCAATGGTTAGGTGCAAATTTCCGTTATTTGATAAATGATTTATTTCTTCGCATGCTGCGTTTAATTCTTTTACAGATTCTATATTTTGATTTGACATATTTATATTCTTTTGGAGTAACGCGTCCAAGCTATTGTTTAATAGTCTCATGGAAATCTCGCTCGCACGAGATATCTCATCAATGGTTTTCTCATCTATTTGAAATTTTATCAAATTTTTCACATTTTTCGCTAAATTTACTCCGTGATCAGCAATTCGTTCTAAAAGCCTACCAATGAGATGATAAAAATGTGCTTCTTCTAAGGAAACACCCATTTTTTGAGAAAGCATTATATCTCGCAATACGATATTTGTTTGTCGTGCGATTAACCATTGTAATCTATCTATGTCGTCGTCGCGCTTCGCAATATCTTCTGCCAGTTCTTGATTATTAGTTTTTAAAGCCTTAATTGCATCCAAATGCATGTTTTCAGCAATTATATACATTCGCTTGATTGTTTTATGGAATGGCATTTCGTTGGGATTTAAAAGATCCTTTAAAGTTATCTGATTTGCTGTTTCTTCAATTATTTCCGGACCAATAACTATTTGAGAAAAATATATGATCTTTTCTCTTGTTTTTGATTCAATCTTTCTGCTTGATTTAATGACTAGTTTTGAATAACCCATAATATAGGCTCCAATTAGCAATCTAAATAAAAAATCGTTATCCTTGACCTCATCAAAATCTATTTCTTTTTTTCTTTCCACGCTATGGGGATCTACTTGGGGAGTTACTAGCAAATTACCGTCAGGTTGAGTAATAATCCCTAAAAGGTCGTTTTTCTTGATAGAACGTTTTTTAATCCATTCTTTAGGGAGGCTTACGATAAATGAAGATCCACCTGTCTGTTGGACTTTCCTTGTTTCCATCGATATAACCAAGATCAAAATATATACATAATTTTCAAACTATATATTATATATATATATAAAAACATTGCTTAAGAGAATTTCGAGTATAGAATTAATATACCAACTTTTTTGTGATGATTTTTGATGATATTATATTCTATATATTATAATGAATAAGTATAGAGCAATGAAAATCAGCTTTTCAGAAAAGAATTGGAAAAATAAGAATTTTAATAAAGCGATCTTCCAACTACGCTTTCATGACACTTCTTACCGAGCATCTTTATCAAAGTAGGAACGATATCGGTTGTTTTACAGAAGGGAATATTTTTTTTTGGAACTTCTTGAGAACCAGCAATTATGAGAGGCACTATTGAGCTTTTTCGAAGCCCTATATCATGTGTATAATGGGTCCCACGCTCCTTCTTCCCATGTGAGACTTTATATAGCATTTTACCAAGCGTGCTAACGATAATATCAGCACTCCTCGAGTTTTTAAAATGACGAGGTATAAGGTCAGGATACATTGCATGATCTAAATGATGAGTTTTTTCCAACCATTCGTCGATTGAATGATATTTTCCATCCATCAAGCTCGCAGCCATATCATCGTTGAGATATCCAAAAACATCTTTATCTCCATCTTCGCTAAAATATTTTGTTCGATATTGAGATCCAGTACCCTTATATTCTATAATATTTGTAATAACTTCGTGGTTACCAGAATCTTTTCTCTTTAAATATACCCTTCCTTTTTTATGGGTATTTTCATCGTCTCTATAATACATTAATTCTGCGCCCTTAAGTTTGAAGAGTTCTTTTATCATATCTTTTTTTTTGGGCCCAAAATTCTGGAGTTCCTTGAGGGTTGGGCGAGGCCAATAAGCGTTTTTAGCCTGCATACTTGATCCTTTCAAGTGAAAATGCCCAACGCTTGCAAACTCCGTGATATTAACCATCCCTTTAGGATTTTTTCGCTTGTGGTAATTATTCAAGCCCGTACTTATATAAAAAGGAGTTATGTTTCCAATTTCTTGCACGCGATAGTTACCATGGTCTGAAGTAATTGCGATGACAGTATCGTCTAGATAACCGAGTTTATCGAGTTCTTTTATTAAAAATCCAATTAATCGATCAATGAGCATTATATTTAGTTTATAAAGATAACTATCGTACCCGAAAGTGTGCATCAGTATATCAGGCGTCATAAACCATACATTGCTTCCAATCGGAGCTTCTTTTGTTTTAAAGTATTTTTTAGGGTTCTTGAATGTATCAACGAGCTTTTGGACCACAATTCCATTTACATAAGCCATTAAACGTGCTATGTGCTTTTTCTGAAGAAAGCCAAGAGTAAGTAATTCGTAGTACAATGCGAGCCGGAGCTTATTTTTTGGAAACACATAATTTGCCCCACGTGAAATAAGTTGTGTGATGCTTGCTCGATTGCCTTCTCCTATCATTTCTAACCAAGTTTGGCAGTTCTTTCCCAAGTCAGAATTTAACTTATAGATCTGAAGAAACTCATTTGTACCCACGCCTCCATAATTTCTTAATTCGGGTGGTGATGTAGCTCTGTCCATCCAATGGTAACCGGTCACACCATGGCTTGGCTCATTCCTAAAATCCCCTGCGTATGTACCTGTGAGAATGGTTGGATGGGTGGGATATGTGACCGAGGGAAAATCCGTGCAACAATTCATTGAATAAATTCCGTTTTCCATTAGTTTTTCAAAATTAGGCAATAAACCTTTTTCTACGAAAGAGAAGAAATGACTTGACCTAATATCGTCAATAATGCATAAAATGACCCTACTTATTTTATTTATATTGATTCACCACATTAACTTTAATATGGTTATAGAAAGTTAGAACTTAAACATATTCATGAAATAAATCATTTAAAAATAAACATCTATTATTTTATAAAAATAAGAAAAAAGCCCCCGGGGGGATTTGAACCCCCGACCTTCTGATTACAAGTCAGATGTTTCACAGAGCGTTGAGGTAACGAAACTTCTATACCGCTAAGCCACGGAGGCATCGATTATTATTCATCAATATTTCTATAGTGCTAAAAATTCTTGTTTCTTAATAATTTTTTTGGTAAGTGATTTTAAATTATCGTGATGAATTCAAATATTCTATCATATTTTAGCTCATAAAAAATTATTTAATTTTTTTCTTCAAGAGATCTATTGCTTCTAATCTCGCTTTTAGTAACGATTTTTCCTTGATTCCTTCCATTTCTTTCGATGGAACGATTTTTTCTTTTAGAACTCTTTTTAATAGTAAGTATTCGTCTTTTTGCGAGATGAATGGTTCTACTTCTTCCTCGTATATGAATTCATCTATGGTGGTTTCTTTTCCATTATTATTTCCTTCCGTGAGGTCAAATCGATGATTTTTATATACTAAAAAGCAATGTGTCAATGGAATATAAGGGATGTTGTATTTTTCAACTATATTATTCGCACCTTTAGAAACATCCTCAGTAAATCGATAAACTCCCACGTGTTTACGAAGTGGTATGTCTAACTCCTTGGCCAGTGCAGCTATAACGGCGTGTTTTGTAGTGCAAGTTCCTTTATTCTCCTTGAATAATATCATCTTATCGTCTTTATTTGAGTTGTAGCCATATTCCATATCGTGAACGAATTTGCCGGCATTTTTGAATGTTTTTATTCCTAATTTTAAGAAATAACTTGAAATTGGACCTGAAGGTATTAGTTCAACATCTGGTAAATTATCGTACGAATCCAAGATTGAACAACCATTATATTTTTAATTTAAGAATATTTGAATGAATTTAATATTGTTTTCACTATAAACTATATATTTTTTAAGGTAAAAAAAAGAAATAATTTTATTATAAATATGTGAATAATGCTACAAATACGATATTAAATAATAAAAAATTCTCTTAATGAAGTTTTGTGCCATTTACTTGCTTGCTTTATAAATCTTTGCCTACACAAATAATTAAAAACTAAATTATCTTTTTTTTTAAACATACAAAAAATATTAATTCGTTAACAATAATATGGCACCACACATCGATAAGGACGAAGTAACCAAACTTGCTTTTCGTCGATACAAGAACGACGAACCGTATGAAAAATCGGTGTGGTATTTGGCAGAACTGTGTTGTATTATAAATCGGAACTTAAAAAACGGTTTCGATATCGAACCTTTAGAAACGGATAATTTAATCTTGCTTTTAAGAGACGATATAAACGGAGAAGTCAAGATGCCATCCCAGGAGGAGATAAGAGATGTCGCAGAAGTCATTTACAACGAAAATCCTCCTAAATCGGAACTTCATTGGTTTATTGCCGAAAAAACCTTACTTTTAGAAGAAATAAAGAAAGTTTTGAATTCAAAGGCTTAATTTCTTCCTTTCTGTTGATCTAAAAAGTATATTTTTAATCCAAGTAGTTTTCGTTATACCAGTCGAAAAGTGGGGGTATATTTTCAATTATGCGATAAGGAATTGATTTATGAACTAAAGCTATGAAAATTTTATCAAATTTTCTCACTTTCTTGTAATATTGATTGTTGTTAATTAGTATTAAATCGTTTTTATGCTCCGTATCGATGTGATAGATAAGGTAATCGTCAACATTAGCAAATT
>JAEOUI010000015.1 GCA_016839425.1 Promethearchaeota archaeon | reverse complement strand
TTGGTTGAGGCGATTGACTCTATCGTGGCGTTGTCGTACACATACATTGAAATATCTTGATCGTAATTTGGAGTACTGCTACCATAATAAATCGTGCCTAATGGAGGGGTTGGATATTCTGGAACGGTTGTTACTTCAACACCAATATAGCTCTGGACGCTACCGTCAATTATCAAGTCGTATGTCCATTCGTCACCAACCTCAACAAGCCAAGCGGGTGGACCCCAAACTGACCAATTTACGAGGATATATTGTTCAATATATCCATAATCCATTGTTATATTTAAAGCCACACCAGTTGAATTATCAATATATATGGTTCTACCCATTCCGTCTTCAAAAACGACATATTGACACACACTTCCTCTGAATTCTCCACTGAAAATTCCCGCATTAGCGGCCTTAGCTATGGTCACATTATCAAACACATATTCATATGAAAGAAGCACTCCTGGTTGGGGCGTATAACCCAATTGATACATTGTTCCGACGGGAGACCTTGGGTAGTCTGGAACATCCGTTACCTCGAACCCAATTTCTCTTTCAAGACTTCCGTCATAGTAATGCTCGTAAATCCAACCTTCCTCTTCGGTAACAAGCCATTCCGTTGGTTCTTTTGCAACGCTTGCAAGTGACCAATCAATTAGGATGTATTGATCCCCCCAATCTTTGGTTATATTTAATGCAATACCCGTAGAGTTGTCTACATAAACCGTTGCTTCCATTCCATTATCTATTACGACATAGTAACAATCTCTCCCACCGTAATTACCTGAAAAAATACCACTCATGGCCGCAGCTTTTTTTATTGTGTTATTGTCAAAAACATACCACCCAAATAAATTTTCAGTAATAGGCCTCGAACCGTTGTTGTATATCATTCCAACTGGAGAGCTGGGGTATTCTGGAACTTCAATAACTTCGATGCCCATAGTGCCCGAAATATAATCGCCTTGTATCTCATATGTCCATTCTTCACCCCCCGATACGAGCCATCTTCCAGGTTCAATGTTCGGATTCCATTCAACGAGAATAAAATCCTCGTAATATCCGTGCTTTTCTAAAAGGATGCCCGTTTCTGTATCAACCACGTAATATTCTCCATTATACCAAGCAACGATGCAATCTCGATAAATATTCCCATATTCTCTGTTATCATAGGAGCCATTACTCAAAAGTTCATCCATATAATCGTCGTCAAAAACGATCCAGTAATCAAGGGACATGTCAGAATAAACCAACGATGAGTTCAAATATAACGCCCCTATAACAGGACCATATGGTTGGGAAACAGATGTTACTTGGACCGTTAAGTTCCCGATTCCTATATTACCATTATATTGATAGGTCCACGAGTCACCTACAAATACGCCATAATCAGCTGCAACATTTATCGTGATTAGATTACCAGAGATCGTCAAACCAAGGATTGTAATCAATACTAATCCTACTTTACTTTTATTTGAAAACCTCATATCATTTTTCTCTTTTGGTTTTTTATCAAATTCAAGACTGCATTAGTCTTGATCTGAGTTAGAAGTTCTGTACTTATAAATCTATAAGGACCAAATTTATACAATTCATAGCAACACTCTTGGATTCTTAGTTACGTTAATTTAAATTAAAATTTAAGGGGAAGATGACATTGTTTAGAATTTTTAAATTACATCAAGCAAGGATAAAATTTGTTCTTCTCAATTAACTAATAATTAAAATTTCAAAAAAAAGATATAATTGGCTATAAAATCAAAACACCCAAAACAACTTTTTATTCGTTTTAGTATTAAATAAACTTTATATTTGTCTTTAACTTAAAACATAATTAATCTGCTTAGGGCACAAATAGTGAGTTTTTGATGTTTAAAAACGATGATAACGAACCACACTTTAAGTCTTGAGAATTAAAGTAACTGCCCTAATTTTTCTTTTAAATATTAAAAACTATAAATAATGGCTATAATCTTGAACGAACCAAAAAATTGGCAAAATTCTCCATATCCTTTCAAGAGCCCTCACCGCGTAAGCAAGTTTCGAGTTGGAACATTTAATTTTTTGAACGAAAAAGCAGGAGATGGACGACGAATAGACCGATATAGCGGTAAAAGAGATATCAAGAATAATGTAGAGATCGCTGACGACATTGTTAGCAGATTAAACAATTTCAGTAGTTTAAGGAACTTCTCTTCTTTAAGCGAAGTAGAACAAGCGATCTCTCTAAGAGATGTTTTTTTACTACCAGCAAAACAGGGGATAGTTATTTATTCTGTTTATTCAATCCTATTATCTGACGAAAAAATCAAGCCCGCATCGTACGAAAAGATGCATAAATACTTAAACATAAAATATAGAGGGGATGGAGAGGACGAAAATAACAAGAAGGGCAATCTCTTGACAAAAATTGAGCTTTTGAATTTCGATCCTCGCGAGGATTACATAATAACCAATCTTTTAAGAGACGCCTTTAAACTTTACACGCTTGCCAAACCTTTTAGGGTTTTATTAGGATTACCTTTAGGAACTCACAGATATTCCACATCGAAGCATAAAAAAATGGTAAAAACCCAAAATTTCCTGATAGACAATATTGATTTTATGGAAGAATGGAAGAAAGTATCCAGTCCAGGATTGATTTTAAGTACCGTGTATGAGGTAGCCAGGGATTATGGCTATTACATGGCACTTCAATTCGTGCGCTACTTGTTTCGGGCATCGAGTAAAATTCGTTACCTCCTCACATCTAAAAAACCAAAAAAAATAGATTTGGAAAAGATACGATCGCTTACTCAGCGGTATCTTTCAATAGAAACCTTAAAAGAAAAGTATAAAGACTATCACCCATCTCCGATTCAAAAATCTGAAGTCCCAAAATCAAGGTAATATGCCTGTTATGGAAAAGCATTCAATTTGAAGCAAGATTCAATTTAGATTGCGGAAAAATCTACAATTAATTACTCATACAGGAAAATATAATAATCAGGATTATAGGTAAACGATCAGGATGCCCAAAACAGCATAAACTGAGTGCAGTCGTCTCCTTCCCAAGATTTTTTCAATAACTTGTAATTTACCTTCTTTTTAATGCACATCTCTATGGCTCTCTCAGTCCATCCTATATTTGAGTAATAAACCTTATCGAATTTCGATTCAAAGTTAGTATAAGTAAAGAGCACCTCGTTTCCAGAAGTCCACTCCAGCGATAATGTACCAAAATTGAACAACATATGGTGAAATCTGGGATACATTTGTAATAATTTTTTAATGTTTCCCTCTGCGATGAGATTCTTGTAGATGGTGCCCATAACTTTTTCTCCAAACTCTCGCCCCCATTTTATCGCCGTATCTGGATTTCCCTTGGCAAAAACATTGATTAAAGCGCCATAGATCTCTACATAGGTTTCGTAAGAGTACCACACGGAATTCATGATGCGCTCGTTTAAGTATTCCTTTGCCTTGTCCGAAAGCAATTCGTCGTATTCCCTCTCGTGAGCTTTATCCGATTTAATTCCTATGACGAGATCCTTCAAAGCTGTCCCTTTAACTTTCCGTTCCATCTCCCATCTCTCGTTTGTAATTAATTAAAAATTAAATATTTCACTATGATTTCAATGCAAATGTGCCTTTATATAATTGTAGATTATAGAATATTATCCTCTTAAATGCCACGAACTTAGAACCATCGAAAAATAATATAAAAAAATTAGAACGATTTTTCAAAATGCATTAAAAAAAACCTTTTTGCCAATATAGTATATATAATAATTTAATTCTTCCTCTTTCGTTTAACGATATTGTATATCAAGGCGACTATGAACGCAAAGAAAAAGAATGATTCGATCCAGCCCCATATATAATCGAGCGTTATGGCTCCGAACAAAAATGAAAAACAAGCAGCCCACTCGACTACAATATAGGGAATATGCATGCTTGGTTTCGATCGGAAATCAATCTTAAAGACCTGATCGAGTAAAAATTCTAAAATCAAATAGATCAAGATTAATACCAAGTAAATTATTAACTTGAGATCTCTTCCAAGCGAAATATAATTAATCAAGACGAGAACAACGGGAAAAATCATTACAAATAAAATAATTCCAAACGCTTTGAGTCTTTCTGTCTTATCGTTTGCCGTTAGCACGAATACTCCAATAATAGACGAGAAAAAAATAATAGCTAAAGCGATAAAAATTATGTCAAATATATCCATTGAACGATTTTCACACTTTTAAAATTTTGATTATCTAATCTAATTAAAAGAATATATAATAAAAAACCAATAAGAAGAAGATGGAAAAAAGGTTTAAAATAATTTATCTGGAAATTATAGGCTTTAAAACGACTTGACTCGCGTTTCATCATAAATGTTTCGATATTATAACGATGGTACTGTTGATTTAATGAAATTTATAAAGAGGATTTTTATAAAATTATTATTATTACATATATTGAAGTTGTATAATTCTATTTAGATCGTTAGAATTTCTATTTTTTCTTCCAAATTAGATAAAAAAATACTATTTAAATTGAAGAGGAGCATTTTGAAAACTATTAACCAATTATTTCAAGAAAACATTGAGCAAATTCTCAAGCTCGTTAGTATTTATATGTATGTTTACGACGAGCACGGAAAGATCTTGGATGCTAATAATGTTTTTATAAACGCTATAAAATTTTCTAAGGAAGAACTTTTAAACATGAATATAAGAGACTTAATTTCTCATAAAGATCATAAAATTGACCGTGAATCCATCATCTCACCCCTTTCTTTTGAAAAGCAAGGAGAGACACAAATGGCAGTATTAAGAACCAAAAATGACATGGATCTCTTCATTCAAGAAATTAAAATACCCCTTAATAATCATAGAGGCATTAGATGTACGATGGTCATTGGTCATAATATCACTGAATTTGTAAATGCTCAGCAAAAATTAAAGGAATCTGAAACGAGATATCGCACTGCGATAAACAGCTTGCCTTTTGATTTCTTCGAACTCGATAAGAACGAACGCTATATCATGCAAAATTCTACATGCAACGAGCATTGGGGGGACGTAGTTGGAAAAACCCCAAGCGAAGTGACAAATGATGAAAAAATCCTAGAAATATGGAGAGATAATAACAGGCGCGCCTTTTTAGGGGAGACAGTTGAAGGAGAAGTGTATTTCATAATTAATAACGAGCCTCATTATCTTTATAACATCATATCACCAATCAGGAGTAATCAAGATATACAAGGGATATTAGGCGTGAATATTGATATCACAAAACAAAAAGTAGCTGAACAACGACTAAAAGAGTCTGAAGAGAGATATAGAAACATTATCGAAGGCGCTCAAGAAACGATTTACCGCATGGCACTTCCCAAAGGAAATTACGAATATGTTAGTCCTGCCGCACAGCTTGTATTTGGATATCCTGCTGAAAAATTCATTGAAAATCCATTATTTATTAAAGAAATCTTACATTCTGATTTCCAAGATTATTTTAAAGAAAGATGGAATGAATTGGATAAAGGAATAATACCAGCTACATATGAATACAAAATCATCGGTCCAACTGGGAGCGAGCGATGGATAATGCAATCAAATAGGGGGATCTTTGACGATTCGGGAACACTGATTGCCATTGAAGGCATTTGTAGGGATATTTCTGCTCGAAAAATTACGGAACAAAGATTAAAAGAATCAGAAGAAAAATATCGGTTGTTGTTTGAAAAATCACCAAACGCCATTGTATTGCTCAATGTTGATGGTACGATCCTTGATTGTAATCTTGCGACAGAAAACATTTTTGGTTATACAATCGAGGAATTAATCGGTCAAAACTACCTGAGATTGTCTTATTATCCCGATGAGACCATTCAAGCATTAAAAGAGCGATTCGCTCAATCAATATCGAAAAAACAGGACCCCGAACCACGAGAAATGGAAATTATTGCAAAAAACGGGGAAAAGATATGGGTAAAATTGACGACAACATACACTCGCTTGGGAGAACACGATTATCTGCAAGCCATCATTGAGGACGTGTCGGAAAGGAAAAAAGCCGAGAACTTAATAATTGAAGAAAACAAAAAGCTTTTAGGGCTCGACAATTTACGAAGAGATATTATTACTCGAGTTTCGCACGAACTCAAGACGCCGTTAACATCTCTTTATGGCTCGATTCATTTTCTTCGTTTAACATATTTGGACGAAAAAGAAAGCAACGCCCAAGAATTCGCAACAATTGCGTTTAATAGCATAGAACGGTTAAACGAGCTCGTTTTCAATTTATTAGAATCGCTTCGATTAGAAGATAACAAGTACGAACTCACGCTCGAATCTACTAATATTTCAGATATCGTAAAAAAATCTGTAATGGAATTAATGCCAATGGCAAGAATCCGCAATCAAAAGGTCGAACTCGATTTAAACCAAAACACGATCTTTAAAATAGACAAGCTAAGATTCTCTCAAGCGATAAGCAATATGGTTTCTAACGCAATCAAGAATACACCCTCAGGTGGGAGCATATGTATTAGTCTTAGTGAAAATGACGCCTATATGGATATTATCGTGAAGGATACGGGAGTTGGCATAACAGAGGAAGAAGAAAAGCTACTTTTTAAAAAGTTTGGCAAAATAGAACGATATGGTAAGGACCTTGATGTGGATATTGAAGGATCAGGATTAGGACTCTATCTATCTGAAGAGATCGTCAAGATGCACGGAGGCAAGATCCTCATGGAATCAGAAGGAAGAGGGAAGGGTTCAACCTTTACCATTCGATTAAATAAACACATTTAGAATTACATCCAAGAACAATAGCGAGAAAAATGTGATTTGAACATCATTGTTTCTGAAAATGTTGAAATTTGGATAATCAACACATTTATAATATATAAATCAAATTTAATCAGAAAACCAGAATAACTCTTTAAAATACAAGAGTATTTAGGCAATGGAACCATTCATTACATAACAATTGGGTTTAGTAATTATTACTTCTTTTTGAAGAATTATCCATTAAATAACACGACGCTTTTTTAAAGATGCGTCAATCTTGATTTCTTCTGAGCAGGGGTATCTAATTATTATAATAACTACCCCCTTGCATATGTTATAAATTATGAGTCATGTTTATTGGTGTGGTTAATAAATAAGCCCATAATAACAAGAGAATAAGAATAAAAATGATAAAAGAAACAACAAGAATGACCGGAACGGTCAAATGGTACGATCAAAAGAAGGGATTTGGGTTCATCACGCCCGATATCAAAGGTAACGATGTATTTTTACATCATACCGCTTTAAAGTCAGATAATAGTAATAGATTTATTCCTGGTGAGCGTATTTCTTTCACGATCCAGAATCAGGAAAAGGGAATCGCAGGGTTAGAGGTAGAACGATTTCAAGACCCTAAAGAATCACCTCAACGCCCAGCTGAAAATTATAATTTTAAATTTAAAGAATTAGATCTATGTCCTGAAATCTTAAGAGCAGTTAGTGATCTGGGTTATAAAACACCAACACCCATTCAAGCTCAGACCATTCCAACTATTTTAGAAGGACAGGATCTATTAGGATGTGCTCAAACTGGAACTGGAAAAACTGCAGCTTTTGCTCTTCCAATATTACAGCGATTGAGTAATCCAAATAAGAAACGGCATTCTCGTCACATTAAGGCATTAGTATTATCACCTACTCGAGAATTGGCAATCCAGATAGAGAACAATTTTAACTTGCTTGGAAAGTACACTAGTTTAAAAACTACCGTGATTTATGGGGGTGTTGGACAAAATCCACAAGTAAAAGCCTTACAAAGTGGGGTTGACATTGTTGTTGCCACCCCTGGAAGATTATTAGATTTAGAAAGGCAAGGTCATTTAGATTTAAGCCATATCGAAATATTTGTTCTTGACGAGGGCGATAGGATGCTTGATATGGGATTCATTCACGATATTCGTTCTATTATCGAAATCATCCCAAAAGAAAACAGGCAGACCTTACTTTTTTCCGCAACAATTCCTCGGGAAATAAAACTACTTTCAAACACTATTTTACGGAATCCACTTGAATTTACCATATCTCCCGAAAATCCCACCCTAGAAAGCATCAATCAAGGAGCATTTTTCATATCAAAAACGAAAAAGCAAATCCTTTTAGAGCAAATACTTTCTGATCATACAATAACAAAAGCTTTAGTATTTACGAGAACTAAGCACGGAGCAAATCGAATCGTTAAAAACTTAACGAAGAAACGAATTTTAGCTGATGTGATCCACGGAAACAAGTCTCAAACAGCCCGTCAGGCAGCACTCAAAAGTTTTCGCATTGGAAAAATTCGCGTTTTAGTAGCTACCGATGTTGCTTCGCGCGGTATCGATGTAATCGATATTTCACATGTCATCCAATTTGACTTGCCAGATGTGCCTGAAACATATGTCCACCGAATAGGACGAACAGCAAGGGCGGGAGCGAAAGGTACAGCATTTCTATTTTGCGAATATGAACAAAAAAAGGAATTAAGAGAGATAGAGAAGTTTATTCAAATGCGAATAAATATCATAAAAAATCCTTGTCTATCTTAAAATCAAGTTTTCCAAACCACCTAAATAAAATCAAAATATAATGATTTATTTGAAAATATTCAATCTTGATAACAAATTAAATATTTTTTTTTATTTTCCTCGATCTCATTGCTGCTACTATGATAGAACTAACACCATTAAACATTACGCATAAAATTGCGATTAAAACATATAAGGATTGGTCTATAGGGATTGTTGAGTTAAACGAGAGTCCGATAAATATAAAAATGAAAATTAAATTCCCACCTACAAAACACACGACTATTATTCGTTCTCCTTGGGATAAATCCGTTAATTTATCTAAGATGAGCCCTAATAACATCAATATTATTACAATTACAGAAATACTAAACACGATTAAGGATAGATAACCAATATAGAAGGACGCAGTCTCGTGATTAAAATTATAATAGAAAATTGGTACAAGTAATAGAAAAACTCCAAATAGGAGAATGACAACAATAAAACTGAACCTTAAAATGTGTTTATGTTCCATATTTCTTCTCCATTTAATTAGCTATTAAGATAGATAACTTAAAAAATGCTTCTAAACATCTTGATAAGTTTTTAGTCTTCATTCTAACACACCATGAATAAAAAATAAGGTGTATTTAAACATTGGAACCATCCACATTAATTTCATCAATCCTTTTTTAGCGTCTGGATCGTATGGATACAACCATTCCTTCAGGAATTTAAATCCAACCCCCCAATTCTCAATTTCAATGCCTGATTTAAATCCGCTCTTAAGCTTTAAATTCCAATCGCGTATCCCCGAGTGTTTTGACATGAATTTGACAGTTCGCTCTCCGCATACATCAAAGAATAACTCCGATTTTGGAAAATTTTCAGATAAAATTTTTATTAAATCTTTTAATTCCCTCTTCTCAAAATATGGAAAAAGGCCCTCTGCTATAAAGAAAACGGGTTCACCAAGGGAAATGCTTATATCTTTAACTATAGGAATCCAAGAATAATCCAATACAGATTTACCAATAAGTACGCAATTTGGACGAGGAGGCATAATCTTTTTTTTGAATTCGATCAAACCAGGAAATTCTATCTCCAAAAAAGTTAAGTTTCCGTTATCTATTCTCCCAAACCTATTGTCAAGACCTGAACCTAAACTCACAATTATTCCTCTTGGGTGTTGTTTTGAGAAATTTTTACATTCCTCATCAAATTTTCTTACTCGAATTGCAATGAGCACGCGATCGTGATTTCTCAAGTTTTTTTTTACTAATTTCCAATCGAATTCAATCCGGTTAAAGAGGTCATACGAGAATTTATCTTTTAAAATTGACCTTTTTTCTTTATAGTCCATAGCACGACAATATAAAGTCATTAAGGAAGTATTTGAAACTGCGGGGAAATTCATAATTTGGATTTTTTGAAGATTCGTGTTTTTATCTAATTGATTAGCAAATTTATGATTTCTTGCCTCAATTGAGTGTTTTTCTTTTTTTAAATAATCCAAATATCATTACCTCAAGGTTTTTTTCTGTTTTAGGATAAAAATATAAATAACTAATAATCTCCTTCTTATTTAAGCAAACCAGTTGAAAATTATATAGATACTATACATTTGTAAAGTCGGTAAATCAAAGTCAAGTACCAATAAGAAACGCGTTTGAATATCCCAATATGCTCGACTTAGTTATTGATGAAATTAATAAACTAGATTTTTAATTTATATAATTTTTATTAAATTTACAGCATTTTACATTTCTGGAAAAAGTTTTATATTACTATCGGAGCTCATTCTTTTTTGTAAAATAAGAAATGTTAATTAATATCAAAGATTAGAAAAAGAAAAAAAAGGTAATTGAAAATGAAAGTATTAATTTTAAACGGTTGCAAATCTGATCACGAAGAATCATCCTTAGTTCTTGATTTCATTCTTAAAGAACTCGAAATTTTAAAATGGGACGTCACATCCATTTCTCTTGAAGATAAAGATATTAATTTTTGCGTTGGCTGTTATGGATGCCTGGTTCAAACGCCTGGTAAATGTTTAATTAAAGACGACGAAGAAAATATCATAAAACACTATGTACACAGCGACCTACTCATTTATCTCAGCCCCATAACATTTGGAGGATATTCGTCACTTTTAAAAAAGGCTATCGATAGAAAGATCTCCATCCTTTTAACCAAAATGGTAAAAAGAAACGGAGAAACCCGTCATCCAAGGAGATACAGAAAAAAACAATCTCTATTGGGTATAGGACTTTTAGACGAGCGCGATTCGAGGAAAGAAGAAATATTCAAATCGTTAGTCGCTCGGAACGCTCTCAATATGTGGGCTCCTTTTCAGCGAACCATCATACACTCAAAAGGTGAAAATCCGTCAGATTTTCGCAATAATTTTAATAAAGTCTTAATGGAGGTAGAAACGATACAATGAACGAAATTAATAGCGTTTTATCTTTAGTTGGAAGCCCTAAAGGCTCAAAAAGCACTTCTGATATTCTTAGCACATATTTATTATCGCGCTTGGAACAATTGGGCGTGAAAGTCGAAAAAGAATACATCTACAAGCTCATCAAAACAGAAGAGGGCCAAAAAAAATTACTTGATGGCGTGGAAGGAGCGGAGACTATCGTTTTAGCTTTTCCACTTTACGTTGATTGTTTACCTGCCGGCGTCATAAAAGCGTTAGAGCTCGTGGCCGGTAGTGAAAAATTTAAAAAAGAGCGAAAAAAACACGGATTTGCAATAATCGTCAATTGTGGTTTTCCAGAACCTCACCATAATAACACGGCTGTGGCCATTTGTAAGAGTTTTGCAGAAGAAATGAGTTTTGAGTGGAAAGGCGCATTATCGCTCGGAATGGGAGGTTTTTATAATGGTAGGTCCTTGGAAGAATGCGGAAGCATGGTTAAGAATGTAAAGGAAGGATTTAATCTCGCAGCAAAAGCTTTATCCAAGGGAGAAATGATATCAGACGAAATTGTCGACCTCGTTGGAAAAAAATTATTGCCCATTTCTCTTTATAAGAAAGTAGCAGGCATGAGTTTGAAAAAACAAGCAAAGAAAAATGGAGTAATAAAAAGAATCAAGGACCAACCTTACCTTTAATTTTTACAATCAAGTATTTGACATCGGAGATAACGCGAGCGTCGTCTTGACTTACAAAACACCGTTGTTCACATTTAGGATTATTTAATATCTCCTATTTTAAATAACTTTACGATTAGCTTCTTGTTTGTCTAGTTTTATGTGGATTTATATCTTCTTGAAAGGAAATATCTTGTCCATTTTTTTCATTAGTTTCGCTCGGAAGCGTGTAGGGTTTATTCTCATCAAACGGTGTATTGCACACCCAACATAGGTTTTCGTTGTTGCTTAGCGTATCTACGCAAGAAAGACAATAGAATACCTTGCATGTAGGGCATAAATACATTGATCTTCTTAGTTCCTTTTTGCAGGTTAAGCATGTGTTTCTTTCTTTAGATACGGATATTTCTTCCTCGGATATAGTAAGAGGTCTGGTAAAAATTCCTTGCATCCATCTAATTTCTGTTGTATTTTCAGAGGGGTCTTCTTTTTTAAGATAATTAATTAAAAAGAAGCATTCTATGGAAAAGAAAATAAATAAAATGATTGGAGAGGCTAAATATTCACTGAATCCCGAAATTATCAAGGTATAAATAAGGCTCAATATTTGAAATCCTAAAATAGTAAATGTAAAAAAATACCAATATCGAATACGTCTAGAAAATACATTAGGATCAATAAAGGTCGGAGCGATTGAAACCAAAATACCTACTATTATTGATAGGGGATAGATTAATATTGGGGTGTTTCCTAATTGCATGGAGGCTGGACTCATATATCCTACAAAAACTCCAATAAACCAATTTCCAATTAAAATAAAAGATGTGGCAGCCCTAAGCTCTCGTTGAGACCATTTAATTAGCTTAAACAAAGAATGAATGAAGTATAATGCAGCAATCGAGAATATTATAGGTTGGAATTGAAAGAAAACGAATTCAAACGGACCGATTAATATTGTTAAAATAATCACAATCAATAAAAGCGACGCGAGATGGAGTCTTGAGTTATAAATTTTTTCTGAAGCGATGAAGAAAGGCAAAAGTGAAGTAAAAAAAAAAGCCATGGCAATTTTTGTCAACCAAGCATATAATGGTGGTAATTCTATCAGAGGTCCTTTAAATAGAAAATTTTCATAACTCATTCCCAAAAAAACGAAACTTAAATAGGTTAAAAACAAGTAAGTAGAAAGACCAACAAATAACAGCGCAAACGCGTTCAAGATCTTCCGTTCCCTCACGTCTTCCTTGAGTCTTGAAAGAGAAAAATATCTAAGTGACGAAATTATCAAAAGTATTATCGCACAACCCAATAAAAAGATATCAAAAACACTCCAAACAATTACTTCTACCAATTTATTCACCAGTCTAGCTTATTCACTTTTAAAAAAAACATCATTTCATAGAATTTTATCATCCTCGTTATTTTTAAAGTCGTGAGATCTCTTTAACTTTTTTTATTAATAATTATAGTAAAAAGAAAAATTTGCATAAATGTGTTTTTAAGAACTTTAGAAGATAAAACTAAGAGTTCATAGATGTAATAGAATGGAACAAGTAGCAAATACTCTCAAGTATATCGAAATTGCAAAGAAAAAGGGATAAGAAGTAATTCTCATAGAGTTCAAGTAAAAATGATGGTTATTAATAATACAAAGAAAAAATTAATTATTGAGAAAGACCATTAGCCCTAGGACAAAGTAAAAGAGTTGGTAAGGAGTAACCATAATTCTTTCTATTATTCCCCGATATTTGCCTGCAGCAAATAAACCTGAAATGATTACTCCAATCAACGATAAAATTGCTGAGATAAGAGAAAACAAGGCAAATGCGCTCCAAAAAGGTACAGATGCTAATCGAATCCATAGCGCAATCATCCCTGCAATGGTAAATATTCCCATAAGAACCACTAGTGCAATGTGTCCCTTTCCCTTGTAGGTCGTAAATTCGCCTCCTTCATCAAGAGGAAAGAAGATCGCAATAAGTAATCCCAGAATCGAACTTATAACGAGTAAAATCGGTCCAAAAATTGCTCCTCCATTGTCGTTAATTCCCTCGTGTAATCCTATAAAGAAGACGAATAATAACATGCTTTCTATGATAACGAGAGCCTGTGCCAAGCGCCTGTTAGGTGCCCCAATAGCAAAAAGCGAACTGATATCGTCCCGAATATGACTATATTCCTTGTCTAAGCTCCCACAAATAATCCACATTGCCGTATAGATTAGTGGGCTTAGCATTCCACAAATTGCTAAAATTTGAAAAATAATCATAATCATTTGTGTTATTGTTTTAATAAAAATATTTTCAATGATAAGAGAAAGCTTGAAAAGAAAGTCGTGATCAACTGTAATTCCAACTTGACTATAACAATTATTTATAATCATTGGAATAAATATTGGATGAAATTGCCTTAATCATATTTCAATCGTTTTAAAAGAATCGTGAACTTATTGCTTTTGCAATTAAATCAAGGAGTCCAAAATAGCTTGAATTGAGTCACTTTGTCTCCTTTCAAAAATTTTTTATTATCTTTCTTATTCATCTGGCTCGTCAAGTGCTTTATACAACCGTTCTTCCCTCTCTTTCTCCCTTTTATCTGCTTCATCTGTATTCATAATGCTATTATTCAAGTTATTGGCCATTGCCTTAGCGATTTTGTCTGCTAATTCGTCTTGTTTATCTTTAGGCATCTTTATTTTCGCTATTTCTCTTTTTTACTACTGTAAAGACTAAAATATAATTATTGTACTATGAATTATTTTTCCTTTTTAAACCATCTTTGGCAACTTTTTGGAGAATTTCTCCCATTTTTCTATTATTAATCCAAAACTTTTTTTTTTAGCACGAAGCAATCAAAAATTTCTGTTGGTCTCGAATTGTCTATGTTTAGAAAAGAAATTCTAGAAGGATTTCTATAAATAAATCAGGTTCTTCTGCATATATCGAATGAGCACTATTTTTAAAATAAACAAGTTTTGCATTAGGTATTAATTTTTCTAAGAGTTCTCCATTTTCGGGTACAACCAAAATATCTTTCTTGCCATGCATTATCAATGTTGGATTTTCAATCATTTTAAGCCTTTTAAAGGATTTAAATTTTTTTCCCGCTTTATCCTGACGGAGTGCAGATTCTTTGGAAATGGGGGTTTTCTTTACTATTTGTATCATCTTTTCTACCTCAGCAGGGTTATTTTCTATAAATTCCTTGGTCAATACAAGCGAAGCTATCTCCTCTGGATCAGATACTCCTTTTAACACTTTATCAATTACTTCCCTAGAAGGAATAACAGCTTGATAACCACCACACATAGTCGAACAGAGAATTAGTTTTTTAACTTTATTTGGATAACTAATAGCAATCTCTTGAGCAATCTTTCCACCCATCGATAGGCCAAATACATGTGCTTGTTTAATTTTCAAGGCATCCATTAAACCTATCGTGTCATCTGCCAATGTCTTAAATGCATAATCCACATCCGTATCATTAGTTTTTCCTACACCTCTATTATCAAAAATTATTGTCTTAAAATTCTTTGAGAGTATATCTATTAAGCTAGGATCCCACCAATCAACATTTCCAGATTCTCCCATTATCATTATAAGGGGAAATCCCTCTCCATGCACTTCATAATAAATACTAATATCGTTTACATTTATTATTGGCATCTTTCATTTCTTTTTTGATTTTAAATAAAGAATAACGAATTATTATAAATGTGTACTAAATTATAATTCAGTTTCATATTAAGTTTTTAAAATAAATTTCTCAAAAATAAATTTATAGAAAAGAAAATTTTATGACAAAATAGCCTCTCAACGGTTGAAAAGTGATCCGATACCAAAAAACGAATTTCTTGAAAAAAAATCGAGTCCATTCTTAACGGTGAATCCTACATCTAATTTCTTTGATGGATTCAACATTGTTAAAACCATTGACATTGGTGTTTCAATACTAGACATTAAATATTCAAAATTGGATTTCGGCTTAAAATATATATTTTTTATTTCGTCCGGGACCTCATACTTGGCA
>JAEOUI010000171.1 GCA_016839425.1 Promethearchaeota archaeon | reverse complement strand
GAAGAGTTATGCGATATTATCGAGATCTCGATGAGGATTGCTGAGCTGCGCGGTGTTTCTAACTCTGAACTCGAAAAAATTAAGGAAAAAAAGAAGGTTGAGCGTGGTGGATTCAGTAAGAATATTTACCTTGTGGAAGTGGATGGACGATAATATAGGCCGTTGTTTGGTAGGCGTACTCCTTTCCTCAACGTTCGGTATTTGCTTTCAGAACATTGTTAGGAAAAATTTAAAGCTGTTAGGTTAGTTATTTGTTCTGTGCAGATAGGCATACTTAGGATGTTTTTCACGTATATAAAATATAATTTTACTCTCAAGCGTTAAATTCTAATATATTATAAAATATTTGAAAATAGTTTGTAATATTTTTAAGGCATAGAAAAATATATAAGAATACGTTGTAATATATTGATTGATTAAAGTTGGAATTAACGATAAAAATAACTAAGGAAAATAAAGAAAAGATATTTACCTTAATTTCAGCAATTTTAGAGGACGAAAGGCCAACTTCGATACAATCAAATAAGTCTAGTTCTAAGATAAACTATTTAGCTACCCCTGAACATTTAGACAATCTTCCTCCGGGTTCTGTAGCTCATTATGGAACTAATGAAGATGATAGATTAAAATTAGTGGGGACATGGGGGCAGTTTAATTCTTTTTTTCCTGTAAAGGCTGCTCTACGTATTTTAGGAAATATGATTGCATATACTAGTAATCGATTCATCCGATTGGATAATTTTATTGATCAATGCATTGATGTCATTTCTAAAACAAAAATTTCTGGAAAAAGACTTGGCGGATTTAGAGGATTTCCGTCTAGAAGCAAGGATAGTGCTATTGGTCGATTTGTTTGGCATTTTTTAACTCCAACTTTTGAAATGGGTTTAATTACCATTCAAAGTGAAGAACACGTTATTGCTATGATTCCTCATTCTCAAAATGATTGGAGTAAAGTAGCGGTCTCTTTGACTCAAGAAGGATATTATTTTGCATCTTTACAAAATCCTGTTTTTGATAATATGAGTAAAAATCAAATCCTTAGCCAAGAAGAAAAAAAATGGCTAATTAATTATCTTATTAAGATAAATCAAGATGGTTTCAATGAATATTCTATTTTATTTGGAGTATACTCTACTTTATTACAATCAAATAATGATCCTGTAAAATTATGGAATTGGTTTGAAAATAATACAGACTTTATTAACTATATAAAAAGTTGGACTACTAAAATAAATGATGAAAATGCTCTTAATCAACAAATTTTAAATTTAAGTAGAACATTCGCATCGAGTAAAATTGCATTACTTCGAGAACTCGGCATTGTTAGAGATAAGCGTGGCGATTATTCGATCATTGGTGATTTGATAGAAAAATAAATCATAGGTGTATGAAATGCAGAATGTTAATCTCGAGTCTGGTAGGGCGCCTTTAACTGACTTTAATCGTTGGGCTGACACCTTAATTGATCAATATAAACGCATAATAGAAAAACAGGTAATAACTGTGGACGATAAATCATGGTTATCCCATCCTGTTCAAAAAGAAGCTATTCAAAATAGCGCTGATGCATATAACCCAAATAGTAAAGAAGTGTGGGAAACAATTTTTGAAATGGATGAAGCTTTTCCACCTAAATATATATCAATCACTGATAAAGGAACATTTGGTTTAACAGGGAAAACCATTATTTTACAAAATGAACTCGATAGACTTCAAAATAATGCACCAATTTTATATCAAAAAGAACGATGGGCGAAATTTGAGTCATTATCTTATCCAAATATTGATCCATCGGGTAGAGGATCAAGAGGCCAAGGTAAATGGGTATTTATTGGGGCTTCTTTACAAAAAACGATATATTATGATACATTAACTGAGGAAAATAAATACAGAGTAGGCGCATGGTTGGGTCATAATAAATTATTACAACATCCTCCTGAAGGAGAATTAGCAAAACTTTTTTTTAATCAGAATTTACCTATGTTAAAACCGCTTAATAAAATTGGGGCAAGAATTATTATCATACAACCAAAAGAAGAACTTTGGAAAGGCTTTCTGCCTTTTATTAACTCTCCGATAGAATCGTACATTGCACAAACTTGGTGGGAATTATTAAAAAATGGAAATATAATAAAAATAAAGTGGAACGATGATGTAAAACAAATAAAATGTCCAATTTATTACCAAAATGATTTTATTAAAAACAATACAATAGAGGAATTGTGGGTTAATGATGAAAAATTAAATTGGAAAAACAATCCCCAAGTAAAAGAATTTTATTTAATTTATTCTAACGAAATAATACCAGAAGAATATAGAGGAATATCTGTACAAAGAAACGGTATGAAAATATGTTCTATTGATGCTTCTTTAGGCAATCATATTACTAAAAGAGAACACTTAGAGCGTATTTATGGTTGGATTATATTAGATGAAAAGGGAGAAAAAGAATTAAGAGAAATTGAAGATCCAACACACTATGATTTTAGATCTTCCTTAGGAACAATTGGCTATTATTTATTTGGAAAAACAGGTTGGGTATCTGATCAGTTAAGAAATTTTGCTGAACAAAAGCTAGGACTCCTTGATGATAAAAAAGATTTTGATAGATTAGATATTCTCGTTGCTAATAAATTAAATCGATATTTAAGACAATATTATGAAGGTTTACCCTTAGAGCAACCAGCTCCCCCTCCTCCTCCTAAACTAATAATAAGAAAAACAAAAAAAATTCGAATAAAAATGAATGACTTGGTTTTTCCGGAAGAAGGCTCCAGAAAATTAAATTATGGCGATACTTTAGGAAATATTGGTTTTTCAATCATAAATAAGTTAAAAGAACCAATAAAATTACGTGCTACTCTAAATTTAAAAACAGCCTCAAAAACAATTCAAGAAAGAATTTTAATGAAATTACTTTCAAAAAATATAGTTATCAATGGTCAAAGTGAGAGTGAAACATTTGGACCTTTTAATATATTATTTGATCGCGATTCATATGATCAAGGAACTTATGTCATTGAAGCTGAAATAATAATATTAGAAGGAGATGCTCAGGATAATAATTTTGGAAAAGGTGTAATAGCTGATCAAGTACGCGAATTAATATATCTTGAGGTCAATCCACCTACCGGAAAAGGTATTTTTGAATTTATTGACAGGATTGAGTTTAAAGAAGATAAAGAATTACAGTTTAGAATAAAGGAAAAAGAAGGAAAATTACGTATTGAAATAAATATTATTCACCCTGCATATAAGAGTAAAGAGCTTCTGGATGGTTTTTTAAAAGAAAATAATTTATATAAAAAATTTAATGGAAATAATCCCATTTTAGATTATGAACTAAGTATAGGTGCAGAAGCCATAGCTCAATATGATCTATGTAATGACCTTAAATTTATAATAGGTGATAAAGAAGAATTCATGGAAAAACGAAAAAATGATGAGACTGCTTTTTTCCTTGATGCAATTGATCAAGCGAGTAAAATCGCTCAAAAAATTAGATATGATGTAATATAGAATGGGGTTTAAAAAATGGCTGTTATTTGGAGAACTAAGGAGAATGAAAAAATTTACGTAACACCAAGTGGTTGGCCGTTAACTAAGCAAGCCCATAAGTTGGCTGACGATTTAGATAATATTCTTATTTCAAAAATTGAAAATTTAAAAAATGAATTAAAACAAGAAGGATACTTTGATATTAAAAATGATCTCGAAAAGTATTATCTTCTTGGGAAAAAATTACATTTTTTAGATGATATTGAATTATTATCCAAATGTGATCCAGATCGTGAAAATATTTGGAGGGCGTTATATGACTATGTTCCTGATCTCGCTCCAAATATTTTACCAAAAGAAAAAGCAAGAACCACAGGAAAACGGAATTTCTTTTTATGTTGTTACAAGTTAGGAAAATTAAATAAAAAAACAAGAAATAGAATTGGATCTTGGAGTAATTGGCAAGAAGTCTATCTCGTTTTTAGTGGAAACCCAAGGTTATGGGAGGATTGGGAAAGATTATTGGAATGGATTTTATCTCGAACAGAAAAAAAAGGGGCTATGACGAAATCTAATATTAGGGATATATTAACTATCCTACGAAAATCCATTGGTAAAAGGGCAAAAATAAAACGAGATACAACAGTATTAACTATAGATGAACTTTATAAATTATTAGATGCCAATTAATAATCATTCATCATCCTATCATTTTATAAGAAACTCAAGGAGGACCAATAAGGATTACACAACTTGATAATGAGAATTATAGACCTTGAACATGTCACTCCATTGCCCGTAACAAGGTTAATCCCTTCTCTGAGAGCCTGTAGCTTCCCCGGAAGGGCCGCTCCAAGTAACCCTCGGTCAGCAACCAGTCCAAGCTCGACTGGGTCACCCAAGGCGTAGAATGCTGTAGAACATGCTTCATCAGGGGAGTCCACTGACTGGGAGAACACTCCAAATACCGGAGGATCACTCGAACCGTGTCAAGCCTGGCCCTGAACTGCGTCAACGACATTACCGGCGCTCACCCTCATCAATATAGCCGAAGCTAGAAGAGGCCACCTTGAACCCAGAGTAAAGCCTGAAGATCCCCTCGATCTCCCTCGCCCACACGCCCTGGACGCCACCGGTCTCCTCCCTGTACTCCCCCACCGACGAGGAGTCCGGCTGCCTGGTCTTCACCATGGACGCCGTAATCAACGCACTGAGCTTCCTGATCAAGGCATCAGAAGAGTCCTGAACACCTATCCTACGGTCGATCTCCGCGTCACTCAGCTCAATGATGGCCTCTACCTCGGAGTCCGATAAACCCGTGTGTATTACGCTCCTCACATCAGCCGCAGTACAGTACATGCCTCAACCTCCCCATGGGGTATCAGCGCCTTCAAAGGGCGCGCGGAAACGATGTCCAGTAGGCCCCCGGCCCCCAACCGGAAGCCTACGTACATATCT
>JAEOUI010000170.1 GCA_016839425.1 Promethearchaeota archaeon | reverse complement strand
CCCCGCTTAGATAACGGTTATCTATAAATCTTTATCGCTTGAAATGACCAGAATGACGATTAAATAGATGTAGAAACAAAAAAGAACTCAAACCTTTAATTCTTATATTCTATCAAATCGATTTTAATAGGAGTTCACTTAAAGCGTTTTCCTTAATTTGTAATTTAACGCCGATTAAAAATGTGCAACGAGGAGTATTTCTATTTTGAAGGGTAAAACTTATAGAACATGGCCATTTCGAAACCGCCTTACCCTCAAGATTTAAAAGAAAACCATTCTTCTATGATCTTGATGAATCTTCCCGACGAATTTGTCGTCAACGAATTTCTATCGTTAAAATTAGAATTGGGCGAAACAAATATATATGTTTCGGGCAAGTATTTTCGAACGTGCGCCTTTCTGTTATTAAGCGCTCGTGCTGACGATATGCTTGGATTCGAGGAGATAGAATCGATAGATCAAGCTTCAGAGCGACTCGACGATTCGTTAGAATTCATTTCCGAAGAAAAAAAGCAGGGCGTCGTTCCACCAGAAATCGAATTCTGGGGCCATTGCAGCAACCTACAAGCGTGGGTCGAGCACGATTACGACACCCGCTTGCTACGAAACAATCTTGCGTTTCCACTCCTCAAGGAACTTACCGAGGCGGGCGATCCCCTGGCCAGAAAAGTCTTCAAGGAGGAAATTGCGAAGCGGATCGATGGTGGATATCAGCCCGTCGTGGATTTTCTCATCGAAGAGCAATATGTTAATTACCTATCGCAAGACGAATTGCTGTCCGTCCTGCTCTCGCCAGAGGATGCGGAAACCATGAGAAGGCTCCAAGATTACTTGAGCGATACCATCGCGCCCAAATACGCCGAAGCAAAAGGCATTTCTCCGGAAAGTGCAAAAAAGAAAGTCGAAATCTTCCTATCGGCCGAACGCCCTTTAACTTCCCTCGCCAACCTCCAAGGGATTAATATCGAGGAGCTCGGAGAAGAGGCGAGACAAAACCCGTTTAGGGCCTATAACCGCCCCATTAGCGTCGCTAACAACGCGTATGCGGTAAGAGACAAGCACGTGGTGAAACTACAGTTATCCTACTTTCCAGAAGGCTATGGGTTCGATCCTCGGGAGTACTACTATGAACTGAAGCAATTTAGATGGGAACTCCCAGAATGTATTTCTGAACTGGCTCGTCTCGAAGAAATCTATCTAGAAAGCATCAGGCTACACGACTTTCCGGACTTTCTCTTTTCGATGAATTCGCTCAAAATTTTAGAGGTTTACGATAGTATATTGTACTATTCTCTTGGATTAGATAAGATCAAGGAGATTGAAGATGAATTGAAAAAAAAGGGAATATTTGCTTGGATTGGATATTAATTCAAAACATAAAAAGGAAAATCGTTTTCAGTAAAAAATCTCTGTCTATCTAATTTGCTCGGAAGATTAAATTCGATTATTAAAATGAAACGATGGTTTAAAAGCATATGAGAAAAAGGATTTCCTTTTTTTTTAGAATTTATAATTTCTTCTTTAATTAATTTATTTTATTTATACACAAATCGAAATTTATCTAAATAAGAGTTTTAGAATTCTAATAAATTGGTTATCTTTCATTATTTATATATACAAATTCATTTTAGAATCTATAAAAAAAAATAATTTATTAGAAGAGCATATATGAACGCAGGAGAAATTTCAATAAAAGGCAAGATAGTTGAGGTTAGAAATGGTGAAAAAAGAATGACCCGGAGCTATACTTATGGATATCTTTCGTTACGCGTCTTAGCTGGAAGCGAATATTATTCAGTACTCGTGAATTCCTCAAAAATTAATCAATATGGATTCCTTCCAAGAGTTGGTCAATGGATTCGCGTTAGAGGGCGCTTGTTCCCACCTCAAAACGATCTTTACGATCCATCCATCAAGTGGGTTTCTGACATTAAACACATTGATCCTCCTGAGAAATAATTAGATGTAGAGACTCTAAAAATTATTACTTCCATAAAATATTATTCTAATACCTCATTTCATCAACCATTTCTGTTTTAATAAATAAGGAATTTGGAACATTTTAATGAAGAAATCAAGATCGTACTTTTTCGCATTTCCCTTGGCATTTGTAGGCGACCTTGGATTTTCATTGCTTCAAGTATTAAATGTCCTGTATGGCGTGATATTAGGTGCAACGCCGTTTGAAACTGGATTGATCGGGGCGGGATATGGTGCTACTTATGTCGTTTCAGCTGCAATTTTTGGAAGGATGGGCGATAAATTGCCCCGCAAATATTCTCTTACGATTGCAACCCTCTGTCAAGTATTAATTTCTTTATATTACTTATTAATGGCTTCTACGGTCGTACATTTAATTCTCGGGCAAATATTAATAGGTTGCGTTTATGGTTTATTTTGGCCATCCATTGAAGCTTATATTTCAGAGTATTCAAGTACAATAAAAAATAAACATCAAAAAACGATCTCAAATTTTTGTCTCGCATGGAGTATTGGCTTCATGTTAGGTCCATTGTTAGCTGGTTTCTTTTCCGAGCTTGATCTAAAAATTGCATTCTTACTCATATTAGTTTTTTACTTTATAGGATTTTGTTTAGTCGTGTTTTTCATCAAATCTAAAGATATCATTAAAACTAATAAAAATCTCGTTCAAGAACCTATCGATGATCCTTCTGGTGAAAAAACAAAAAAAAAATTTGTATTAGTAAAAATCATGCTTGGAATGTTGGTTTATGCAATGTTAGCGAGAGTAATTTTAGTATATTATGCCGATTATTCAAAACGAACGGATGGATTAGGACTTTTTGGCCCCATAGTTGGAGTAATGCTTTTCGCTTATGGTCTAGGAAGAACGGGATACTTTGTAGCAAGTAGGGCGATTAAGAGTAAATTCAATCGAATAAACTATTCTTATCCATGTGTTGCGCTCTTATTATTTTCGTTAATCTTTACTGGGAATATTTATCAAATTATAATAATACTTCTTTTATTGGGAATATTCTCGGGTTTAATTTATAAATCTGCCTTAGATTTACTCTTATATCGGGAAAAAAAAGCGAAGGGCGCAATGGCGGGATTATTCGAAAGTGCCATTGGTCTTGGTGGTTCTTTGACTCCGTTGATGGCAGGATTATTAGCAGAGGTTTCGTTAATTTTTCCATTTTTTATTTTTAGTATAATTTGCATTTCAATATTTGTAATCAATTTAATAATTGATTTAAAGAGTTAGGAGTTATCTTGTTGTTACTATGAATAGGATATCAATTTAATATAGAAATATAATATTAATATAGCGTTAGCTATGGTATGTACTACTTGTTCCTGGACGACTAAATTCACTCTTTTCGAATTTCACTCATATCCTTCTCTTCCCCATCTATTTCGATTTTTACCTTACCAGGATTTTCGTTGTCCCAAACAACTCGAATACGAGGGACTTGAGGGGATTCCGAGTGGTTGTCCCATGTGATTTTAATGTGAGGTCTTTTATCGTCCTCTTTCTTTTCTTTTTCAACCCTACAACGGGCGTATTCTATTATTTCGTTCTCGGTCATTTACAAATTCACCTCGAAATTAAAAAAAACTCATATTGGATCAAGTGACTAATCACAATACTACTTTTTAAAAATTAGCTTTTAAACAACCTGTAATCCCAATAGTACGAACAAATTATTAACGAGAATTTTGATGAAAATTTCGGGCAAAAGTAGTATTTGACGATTGTTCGTTAAAGATAGATTTATATTAGGAAAATCTATTAATTTTTAAATACCAATGTAAAAGGTTGAATTAGGCAATGTCAAATGTAGAAATTACACCAGACATCATGGAAGAAGCGAGGAGTCGAATGAAATATGTTACTCACAAAGGAATGGAAATCGAAATTAATGACTTTACGAACCTTAGAGGAGATCGTTTTGCCTCTATTATCAAGGCAAACACGCAAATTTCCTTAAATTCCGATAAAAGAGACTTATTAGGTATTATCGATGTGAGTAATTCCTATATCAATAAAGAAACTTTGAATGCCTTTAACGAATCTGGTGAGGCTACGAAACATCTTATAGCTAAAACCGCAGTAGTAGGCGTTACTGGACTTAAAAAAATCTTCCTAAATGTGGTCAATAAATTCACCAAACTTGAAGCAAAACCATTTGATACCATCGAGGAAGCTAAAGATTGGTTAGTTAAATAAAATCTTTTTTAAAAAAATTATTTTCTTCAGAAAAATTTAATCTAGTTATTCAAAATAAAAAAATCGTCCAAAAAGTTATACTTCAAAGTACAAGTAAGTGGTGTTTCAATCATAATCAAGATGGATTAAAAAAATTGTTTTTCTTTCTCTTGAGAAAAAATCGTATTATCTGATCGTAAAAAATTCAATATCATTGATTTTTTAATTATTGAAAAAGGATCATAAAAATAAAAAGTAAAAAAAATTATTTTATAATTTTAAATTTCTTAAGGTTTCGACTTAAATCTTCTGCTAAATTACCAAGCTTAGTAGAGGTTGCTGATACTTCCTCCATAGAACTGGTCTGCTCCTCTACTGAGGCAGAGATTCCTTCCATTGCTTGAGAGTTTTCCATGGATAAATTAGAAACGATTCGTATATTTTCAGTAATTATGTTTATAAACTCGCTCGTTTTTTGAAGTTGAGATATAATGGTTTCAATTTGAGAGCCCGTTCGTTTCACGGTTTTTTTTGACTCCTCTGCTAACTTTCTTACCTCTTCTGCGACAACAGCAAAACCACGACCGTGCTCTCCCGCTCTTCCTGCCTCAATACTGGCATTTAGGGCAAGAAGGTTAGTTTGCTCAGATATATT
>JAEOUI010000169.1 GCA_016839425.1 Promethearchaeota archaeon | reverse complement strand
TAAACCTCGAAACTTGTCCGAGATCTAAGGATTAACTTTAGTTACCATCTAAATTAATAGGAAATTTGCGCCTAACGGCGATTAGGGGATATTATGTTTTTTCTCGAATTCCCTCTATTGAAGAATTTCTCCTTCTTCGTACTATCAAAAAGTGACTTTTATATATAAATCTATCCATGATCTCATTCAAATATGCTAGATGGGTGTAATATATTGACCTTCAAAATTGTCTATGATAGATATTTATGTAAAAAAATATTTTATTTTGATAAGTATCCAAACCTTTAAATTAATTCTACCATGCAAGTTAAACCTCTTAAATGTCATAAAAGAAATGTTTTTACGAGAAAAAAGCGTTATTCAATATTAATCGCAATATTTTTATGCCTTCTATGCACATTTGGGGTTTTTAATACACCTTTAGACTTGAAACAAGCACTTCCCGAGGTTAATAATACCAATCTATACTTTTCTATTAACATTTCGATAAAAGAAGAGGAAGATATATATCTAGAGTTTTATAGTGATTTTGATTATAAATCAAAAATCCAACCTATTGATGGAATTACATCTCTTGAAGACATAGAATTATATTTATTTCTAGTAGGATCAATCGTGATTGGTGGATTCGTTCTCGTTGAATTTGGCGTGATTGTAGGAAAACAATCTGAAAAATGGAAGAAAAAAATCAATGAGAATTATGGATCAAATACCCTTAACATAATCGATCGGGAAAGTTTAATTTTTGAGAGCGTTCAACAATATATGGAAAAAAACCGATGTTTCGAAGAAAATAAAATCCTACCCGTGTTGAAATCCATTTGTTCGAAAACTGGATTTAACATCAGTGAGCACGGGATCAAACTCGTATTAAAAAACCTTGTGAGCTCTAAATGTTTCGTTGAGGGTTCAAGAATAACGAAACGCGAAGTTTTAAACAATCAAAATAGAGCTGATATATATGGATACATCAAAATGAATCCTGGCATTCATTTTACAAATATTACTAAACACTTGAATTTGCATAATTACCTGACACGATGGCATCTTGATGTTCTTCTTAAATTTGAATATATTTGGAACGAAAATATTGGAAACATAGAAGCATTTTTTGACAGCGATATCCCGAAGGAAGATGGAAAAATTATTCACTTGTTATCAAGAGAAAAAGTACGCCTCATTCTTGATTTTCTTAGAAACGATAATAATGATAATATAACGAGATATAAAGTTTCAAAAGCACTCAAAATGCATCTTAATACTGTCAATAAATATATATCTCTTCTCGAAGATTACAAGATCCTACATATCAATAGTAGAAAAAATACAATTGTTTTGAATGCCGATTTTTCTAAATATTAAGTTTTTTTTCCTTCACTATTCTCTATGATTCTTTTAAATAAGGTCTAATGCTTTTTTAAATTAACCCTGTAAAAAATATTAAACATTCAAATATTTTACCTAAATATTAAATGGCAAAAAAATGTCGCAGTCAAAAAATGGATCTAAAGGTGATACAAAAAAATTGGATTTAATAGAAACTCCTAATGAAGAAGAAAATCTGATTTTTCGTTTAAAAAAAGAGAAAATTATCATTTACGGAAAGGACTTAGTAAAAGATTACGAGATCGGGGATTTTATAGTACGAGCCGTTGACCATATATCCTTAGAGATTCGAGAAGGAGAATTTGTCATAATAAAAGGACCTTCTGGAGCTGGTAAAACTACCCTTTTAAACCTTATTGGTGGTTTGGACTCTCCTAACGAAGGTGTGATTTATAATTCTAATGTCAAAATTTCTGCGATGCGAGAAGATGGTTTAGCGACCTTTCGATTGATTAATTCGGGATTTGTTTTTCAAAATTATAACTTAATAAGTACCTTGACTGCAGAAGAAAATGTAATGTTTCCGTTAAAATTGGCTGGTGTATCTTTTTCAGATCAAAGGAAGCGCGCTCTTGAACTGTTAGAGATGGTTGGACTTTCCGATAGAAGGGAACATCTTCCATTTCAACTATCTGCGGGAGAACAACAAAGAGTTGCGATAGCGAGGGCATTGGCGAATAACCCTCCCATTATTTTAGGCGATGAAATTACTGCAAATTTAGACTTAAAAACTAGCGACATGATCAAGAACATCTTTGAACAATTAAAGACTGAGAAAAGAACTGTAGTGATTGCGACCCACGACACCAAACTGATAGATTTAGCTGATAGGATTCTTTCTTTTGAAGATGGAAAAATAATTAAGATGGAATAAATTTGGGAGGATCTTATTTATGAACTTCGATTTCGCCTTAAAAGATTTTTATAGAAAAAGAAAACAAAATTTTCCGTATGTTCTGGCTATAGCTCTCGTCATCGCATTTGCAGAATATTTCATATTATTCTCTCTTAACATTGGATTTAGGTCTGTGATTCAAGGTAATAATGTGAATAGTGCTTTTTTTTTAGGAGGAATTGGTGCTATTTATTCTCAATTTAATGATTTAATATTATACTTGGTTATTGGACTATCTGTAATTGTCACTACTATGACAGCAACAACATTCATATTATCTAAAAAAAGAGATTTAGCCATTATGCGCTCTCTTGGTACTTTACCCGGTAATTTACATGGGTTTTATCTACTCGAAGTAGTTATAGTGTTTTTTTTTGCATATGCTATTGGATTAATTATCGGCTTGATTTCCTTCGGGATCCATCTGGGCACGGCAATGATTCTTGGATTTCAAGTTCAAATTCAGATAAATTTCATGTTTTCGCTAATTCATTTTGGTTGCTGCTTTTTAGGTGTAATTATCTTTCCTGGGTGGATGTTAATCAAATTTGGAAAGCAAAATATTATCAAATCGTTTTCAAAGGACATGCAATACGATTATGATGCATCAAAAAAAATGGAATTAATCCCTAGATGGTTATCCCGACTTGGATACAATCTGAAGATGGCTATCATAAACACCGTTAGGAGGCAAGGAGAATTTAAAAGGTATTTATTGATCTTTTCAACGATTTTTACGATTATTTTTAGTATTAGTCTTGGTTCTTTTGTAATGGGCACATCTACTCGGGAGTGGATAAAAAATGCTCAAGGAGAGCATGTAGTTGTTATTGGTCACGAGGATACTATTCGTTATTACTCCCAAATGTATCAAATGTTTTCTGATCCAAGCGTTTCGGTAGAAATTGACGATATTAACTTTACCAATAACAATTATTTATTTGAATCCAATGCTCTCTCCGAATTAGAGTTGCTTTCAGGCATAGATGTCATTGACGAAAGGTTAATGACTTTTTGTAATGTTACCGAAGCCACACGCACCTATGGGATTACCATTGAAAACCCCCTGGAAACTACATATGGATTTGCTACAGTAGGTTCTAGCAGGACGGGAATCTATCCCGTAATTGGTGTTAATCCCAAAGCACTCGTTTCAAATTTTGAACTAGAGGGAGAATTTTTGCCCGATAATAGTTCTGTTGTTGTAGGGGATGGTCTTGCTACTCAATTATTTGACGATGCCCTGAAACAAGGAGTAAAAATTGATAATTTCAGCTACGGTCCAAGCGTATCAGGGATCGTGTTAGATAGTTTTTATGGGGGTTTTGCATTATATACAAACCTATCAAGGTTTCAGGTGTTATTAGGATATGAGAATAAAATAAATTTAATCCTATTAAAACTTGATTCTGCGTTGGACGACACTCTTGGAGCAAATCTTAGCGTCATCGTGAAAAATAATCTAGGTTCCAACTTTACATATAAAGTATTAGATGATATATTCAACGAAAATCTGAACTTTTTATTCATAAATTCTCTTTATCCGTTAATTTTTCTTGTAATATTAGGATGCATTGGACTCCTATGTCTTTATAATTATCAAAAAGGGAGCTTGGTTGATAAAGCCCAAGACATTCAAATTATGCGAGCCATAGGAATTAAAAACAAGCACGCTCGTAAGATATTATTTTTAGAAACTCTATTTGTTGTTATCCCTTCGCTCTTGTTAAGTCTTGCCATTGGTATGATATTTAACGCTCTTTTTCTGTTTGAACGGGTTCAATTACCATCTATTTCAGTACCATTACTCATAATACTTATTATAGGTGGATTCGCGTGTTTCCTCAGTTATTTGGGAGTCGTTCCTATCGTAAAAAAAATTAATCAAGTATCAATAAAAAATTACGAAGTTTTCTGATTATAAAATTGGAATAAAACAAAGCGATTCTAAAGGATTTGTCAAGATTTATAATTTAGAATTTTTTAAATGCACTATAGGAATAACTATTTTTTTTTAATAAGAGGTAAATAGTATTATGACCGAAGAGTTGGAGAAACGCATTGCGGATTTAGAGCAAGAAGTACACGACTTATATGACGATATTGAAACCCTCCAAGACGAAATTATGGAAAAAGATGCCATTATTTCAGATCTCCAAACAACGAAGGGCTCAAAAAAAGCAACTGTTAAAGCTTTAAAGTCTCAAATCGCTTTAGAGCTAGAACAAAAGGAAAAGGAAAATAGGGAGTTAAAGGATAAGTTGGGATTTCTAAGAAAAGAAAAAATCGAGCTACAACGTGAGCTTGAAAAACACTCGAAAAGTTCGCAATCTACGGTAATTCCAATCATTAAAAAAGAAAAGCCCTTGAATTCCTTGGTAGAAGATTTACAGGCCACAATCGCGAAGTTGAGGGTAGAAAATAAGCAATTAAAGCATCAAAAAGGACAAAGTGGTAATGGAGATAAAATTATATCGCAAAAGGATAAAGAAATCGAATTACTGCAATCAAAGATAACGGAATTATACGAAAAAATAAAAAATAAAGAAAATGATCTTCCAGTATCACCAAGCGCATCATTTACGAAAGATTTAACAATAGAACTTCAAGAAAAACTCAATAAAACCCGTCTTCAACTCGAAACAGTCAAGAAAAAATTAGCTCAGTACGAAAATAAACCTCAAAAAGAAATTTCCCTTGATAACGACGAGATCGACTTGTTGAAAATCCAGATTGAAGGTTTAAAAAAGGAATTGGCTTCTAAGAGCGCGAAAGCTGAGGAAATCTCTTCTGATAATATTTCGGCGCTTACAATCGAATTACAGGAAAAATTAAACAACTCACGAACTCAAATAAGTACGCTTCAAGACGAGGTCAAATCCCTAAAAGCTGAAAAAGCTATAATTGAATCGAAATTTGACATAAGCCTTATTGATCAATTACAAAAGGAATTAAAAGAACAAAAGGAATTAAATGATCAATTAAAAAAAAAAATAGACGAACAAGATCGGATTCTCGAAATTAAAGAGAAACGGATTATCTCTCTCACGGATAAAGCTAAGAATAAAACAACGGAAAGTGGGACTCCATACGAATCTTCTGTAGCGTTGCGTGTAAGGGAACTTTCAGGTGTTATCGATGAATTGAAAAAAGAAAACGCCCAACAAAGAAGTGAAATTTTACACTTAAGAAATAAAATATAACTCGATGATCTACTTGGAAGTTGTCGTACTTGGGTCTAGCGCAGCAATTCCTATAAGAGATAGAAACCTTCCTTCCATCGCATTAAAACTCGATAATGGTCCTGAAATTATCCTTTTTGATTGTGGGGAGGATGTCCAGCGAAGATTCGTTGATGCGGGCCTGAAACTTAATCGCCCAATGTATATCCTCATAACACATTTTCATGGGGATCATGTGAATGGACTTCCAGGATTGCTCTTTCGATTTAGCTTGACTGATAGAACAGCACCTTTGACCATTATTGGTCCTAGAAACCTTTTTTTATATTTGTTTTTGCATAAGTTAACAGTTGGTTTACACGCTCAATATCCTTTAACCGTAATTGAAATCGATCACGACAACAAGAAAAAGCTGATATATGAAGGTTTAGAATCTGAATTACCAATTAGCGAGAATGATATTGAAGGAAACAAGCTTGTTGAAAAAAAAAAATATTCGATAAATTACACTATGGTTGATCATTCTATCCTAACATATGGATATTCATTTATGGAAAAACCAAGAAACGGTAAATTTTATCCAGAACGGGCAATCGAATTGGGTATTCCTAGAAGTAGCCTCTGGAAAAGGCTACATGAGGGTAAGAAAATCGAAATTAACGGAAAAGTTATTAATCCCGAGAAAGAGGGCATCGTGGGACCGAAACGACCTGGACGAAAAATTACATATTCAGGAGACACGGCGCCCTGCGAAAGTTTGATTGAACTCGGTCTTGATTCGAATTTATTAATACACGAAGCAACCTACGCTAAAGAATTAGCTGACATTGCAAGGGAAAAGAAGCATTCTACTTCTATTGATGCCGCTACTATTGCAGTTAAAATGAATGCAAAAAAGTTATTACTCACACATATATCATCAAGGTATCAAGACGATCCGTCTGCATTGTTAAATGAGGCAAAACAAGTGTTTCCTAACACCCTACTCGCAGAGGATTTAATGAGGATTGAGCTGAAATAGGAAAAGAAAAAAAATTATTTCTTATAATATTTTCTTATTATAGTTAGAATTATTAAACCTAAAACGATAACCATTATTACCATTGCCATTACGGCTATTTCATTGTTTGCATTTAATTGTTTGGAAAAAATTCCATAAGTTGCCCATATAATAACCAATGAATAGGGGATGTCTTTTCTGATTACTAACATTAAAGTTGTTATTAATAATGCTACGATAAGAACTACATATGTCCAAGCAACAGCTGCCAGATCGAAAGCTTCCACGCCTAAAGCAACGAGTATGGCGGTAATGTTTGCGATGGTTGCGATGGTTATCCAACCTAAATAGACGCTCATTGGTATGTGAACGAATATCTTATCGTTCCGATTTGCTTGAGACTTGCCAATATTCAGCTTGAGATATACGACAATGAGCGATGCTAATAAGATTATCATGAAAACGAGTGATAAGGCTAAAATCTCGTAATGCCAAGCAAAAATCCACCCTATATTTGATATGCTACTAATAATAAATAAGACATTAATGTCATCTAAGAATACTAATTGTTGTTTGGGTGTTTTTAACAAGTCCTTTCCTTGATATAATGCAAAGAGAAAAAGCAGAATGTAAATAACGCTCCATATCGAAAAAGTGAATCCCGCTGGCACGAATAAATTTTGATATTTATCAGAAAGTTCTTGAGTTGTTTTTCCGTTCAAGGGAAGTAATATCGCGAGCGTATTAACAAGTACGGTTAAAATCACTGCTATGATATTTCCTATTTGGATAAAACTTTTTTTCTTTCTATCCAAAAATAATCACCTATTTGATAAACTGACAAAATTGATTTTAAAACTATTCCTTATTGAGTATTAATTTTTCTCATACAATTTAAAAAAGGTGCTAGGTAAATACTATTAATTGAATTAGGAAAAAGAATTATTAAAAACAGTAAAAAAAGAGTAAAAAAAATAGATTGGACTATTTTCCACCAGCTATGTGCGGAAGAATCGTGACCTCGGAATCTGGACTAATTTTCGTGCTTGGATCTGCTTTCTTTCCGTCCACGAGTATGCCAAAATACTTGCCTTCCAAGTTGAGTTCTTTTAACAAGTCGGCAACTGTCATGGTCTTTTCTGGCGTAAATGTTTCGTAAATTCCGGTTTCTAACAATTCGTTAAGTTGTTTTATTATAAACACCTCATAATGAAATATCTAATTAATAAATATCAACTTTTCCTAATAAATATTTATGTTTAAGAATATAAGTAGATCGCAAGGCACTTGTATTGGTTAAATCGGTTTAACAAGCTTAAATTGGAAATATCCTCGATTTCTGTTGAGACTTCTGAAAAACTAATATTCTTTTTATATATGTATGATTTTCATAACTTGTATGGACTAAAATCAGAGATGATTTGCGATTTTTGAAGAAGAAAATTACAACGAATATACTGATTATTTAGACGGTTTACGAGATACGGTGAGATATGTAAAAAGTATTGAGGATTCAAACGACAAAAAAAAGAATGTGCAGAAAATCATATCTGATGTTATTTCCTTTTCTAAAGAAATTCAGCTTTCGGGGGACTTATTTGATTCTGGAGAGTTCCTATATTGGGCTGCTGAAATCGTTGAAAATATAGATCACTCCCTCGCTATCAAGCTTTATAAGCAAAACATAAAAGTATGGGAAAAGCAAATCGAAGAATTCCATCTTCAAGCGAAACTTCACGAAATCGCCGAAATTTACCTGAAAATTGCAGAAATTTACCGAAAAAAGTTTAAGGACTTTAATCTTGAAAAAGAAGCGATCCTAAAAAGCGTAGAATTTTTGGTCCAGGAAAGTCAACTCCAAAAAGATTTCAACGAAATCAGAAAGCTTGCTCATTCGTACGAAAATATTGCAGAATTATACAAAAAATTATTCAATTATGAGGCAGCAATTGAGTATTACTCGATGGTAATAGATATAGCTAAACAAAACGATTATTTTGATCTTCTAGCGTTTTCATATCAAGAAATTAGTTCTTGCTTCGAAGCCTTAGACGATTACGATAATTCAAAAAAGATTTTATTAGAGGGAATAGAATATTTTACTGAACTATTGAGTCAATTTGAACAGAATAATGATCAACTAGCATTATCTCAAATCTCTCAAATCTTAAAATCAATGTACGAGATCTTAAACGATGACGAGCAATATGTTTTTTATCTTAAAAAAGAAGCTGGAGCTTATATTAACTTAGCAGAATCTTTTGAAAAGAACGATAGCAACTTTCAGAAAATAGCTCAGTATTATCGTGGCGCGGGGCTTTGTTATAAGGATTTAGAAGAAAATTTAATTGAATCTGCTTCTTGTTTCGCACTAGCGGGTAATTATTCCGAGAAAAACGAGGACTTTGACAGCGCTGCTACTAATTATTTCAATGCGGGAGAGTTATTTAGGATTCTTGGCAATCTAGACCGTGCTTATAAGTATTAT
>JAEOUI010000168.1 GCA_016839425.1 Promethearchaeota archaeon | reverse complement strand
ATTATTCGAGTATGGGAATGGATCAATCGATCTGCTTTATGGTCATCGCAGAATTGTTCAACTCCACTCCAGATCAGGTAAAATCGTTCCTTAAAAAAAATAACGCTTTATAAATCTAACATTCATTTCTATTTTCTTCCATTATTTAAAACTTTAAATTTTTATAAGAAAAAATAAAGAAAAGTAAAAAAAACTAGAAGTCGTCTTCGTCCTCTTCTTTTAAGAGGCCTGCTTGCTTTAGCATGTCTTCGACTGAATCTCTCGCTTTCATGACCTGCTCGTTGTTCTGAAGGTTAAGTTTTTCTAAAACGCCATCAGTAAATTCCATGAATTTTTTTATCGATGTCGACGAAAACTCTTTTACCTTCTTGGATGTTTCTTCGATAAAATCCTTGCCAGAATCGCCAAAAACCTGAGAAACAAATCCGGAAAAGGTTTCGTTGAGCTTCTCTAAAAAATTTCCAGCTTTATCATTGCTCATTTTAATTTCCCTTCGTTCTAGTAATTATAATGTAATTTAAAAGAAAGAAATTGTACGCGCTTAATTAATTTTTTCTTTGCCATTTTATCTATTGAAAATTCTCCCTTCAACATCGATAACTTCGTGAAGAATGCGCAATTCTTCCCTTGATGGTGGAATTGTTTCGGAAACTTGATCAGAAATTATCAATTCAAATCCCGTCGCATCGACAACCTCCTTTATTGTTACTCCTGGGTGTGTTGCTAAAATCCTCATTCGCCTTGAACTTGGGTGAAAATCGAATAATCCTAAATCAGTCACGACCTTCGCTGGTCCCGTGTTTTTAGAAAGCCCTGCTTTTTCTCGAGCACCCGGACCTGCAAGAAACCCAGGAGATGTGATAAAATCTACTTTTTCAACAAATCTTCTTGGATTATGCCTATCCATTATTATTATGACCTCCCATGCTAGCGAAGCAAAATCGTTCGCACCCCCCGAACCCGGGAGTCTTACATTAGGTTTTTCGTAATCTTTCCCAATCATAGTTGAGTTTAGGTTTCCGTACTTATCAATTTGGGCAGCCGACAAAAAAGCGTAATCAATAAAGCCTCGCCGCATCGAGTCCATTATATCTACTAAGCTTGTTGCAAACATTGCCCTATGAAGCGTTCGAGAATCTCCCACGGAGATGGGGAGTGCTACTAATTGAGGTGCCACGCTCCCTGCTTCAAAGAATATTACTAAATCGGGGGCATGAGTATGTTGGGCGAGCATGGCAGAAACCAAGGGAATGCCAGTACCAACGGCTACAGATTTGCCGTTCTTGAGTTGCCTTGCGGCCACGCAAGCCATAAGTTCTTTAAGCGTGTAGGATTCTTCATCAATTGCTTTTTTTGACATTTCTACTATTCTAATTTTCTATTATCATAATTCTGCTATTTTTAACTTATCGAGCCTATCTTGACTCAGTTTAGAGAGATATTGATCGAAATTATCTAAACTGTAAATCCATTCCTTCATAAATACTTCTAGCACGGAAGGGTCCTTTGCTCTTCCAGCTGCTAACCAAGCTTCTGTCCAATCGTGGTCAAAATAATACTTATATGGCATATTTCCTGGATGTGAGCCCCAAGGCTGTTCTACAACGGCGTCGACCATATAAAACGGAATTATCGTCCTTCCGGGCTCTTTTCTTATAAATTCTTCGTCAACGATTTCTTCTACGGTCACTACTACCCTTTTCGAAGCTCTTGCTTGGAGGTCGTCCTTCACGATAGTCCCATCAATCTGAATATTCCCATACTTATCCGCACGATGTGCATGCATGACGAGAATATCTGGATTCAATGATGGAAGTAATAAAACTTTCTCGCCCGTGAATGGGCATTTCACAATTTTTCCAGGAGAGTTTTTCATAGTATCCGTTCCTAACATTACTTTTACTGGAATGAATGGTACGCCCTGTGCTCCCGCTCGCAAGCGATATGCTAAAGCACCATTAGTATATTCACAAAATTTAACTTGTCCGCTCTCAAAAAGTCGTCGCTGAACGGTTGAAAGGCCCCTAAGTTCAAATCCCACAACGTAAGCTATATCAACTGCCTTAATGCACCCTCCTGCCATGAGAACATCTATATCCTGAACAGCAGTATGACCAGCAACACTTAATTCTCTTTTCTTTTGTCGAACGATCTCAAAAATTGCGGCCATTGGGATTCTCACATGACCAAATCCACCAATCGCCAAATAATCGCCATCTTTTACGAACCTTCTTATTGCTTCCTTGATATTCATTCTCTTATCTACAAGAGCTCGTTCTTTATTTTCTTTTGTCCAATTTCGGACTTCCGATGGCGTGTTTTTACAAAAAATCTCGCCCTTCCCTTCGTATACTATTTCAAAATCCACGATGATATCCTCTTTCAATAATAGTATTATTTATGTGCTATTAGTTTAAGTATTTTTTTAAATAATGAGCTAATTTTCTATTATTAATGGTAAACAACTCTCATTATTGAATATCAGGTAAGTCATACCATTTTTTTAATAAATTACGATTTTTAATATATCTGAGTAAATACAAGGAAATTAAGAAGCCAACGAAGGTTTCTAAAGTCCATAATAACCAATAAACTGTTAAACCAGAAAATGACACGGCTGAATCCTTTGGAATGGTATTGAAATCAAGAATTGAAACCAATAAAAAGTCCGGATTTGTCCATACGAGCCATGGAAACAAGAACTCGACTTGGGCGTGCGCCGGCCAGTCCATTAACAAATGCGATATCCCTCCTATCAAAGCAGAGTATGACGCTACTACAAAAAACCTACTGTCAAAACGCTTTTTCTTTAACAAATTCCATTCATCAACGCCAAAGTATTTGAAGGGTTTTAAGATAAACCAATCAGGAGCGATAATTCGAGCGCAAAACGGTCCTATATATCTGCAAAAAAGCATTGTTGCAATAATGGTTAAAGGTACGGTCAATATCAGTTGTCCAATTAAACTATGCGATATTAAGCGAAGATCTACTCTAAATATGTAATTTATGGGCAAGAATATATCTGGAATGAATGCTGCTAAACAAAGTGCCGTACCGTCAAATTTTTTAGGGTACTTTATTTTCAAGGGAAGAACCGGAGCTTGGTGCGAAAATATTGAGCTTGGCATGTAATTTTAATCTCCTCAAGTAATTTTATATATAGATTGAGTAAATGGTGTTGGAACGCCTACTTCTTTTCCCATCCTAATTATGGCTTCTCCGAACAGATCTCCTTCGTTTTTCCTTCCTTTCTCTATATCTCTGGTATAAGACGGCTTAATATCGGGATAATTACTACAAAAATCAATAGTTTTTTCAATCACATCTTCTGGAAGGATGATTCCTTTCTCATTCACTATTGCAACAATTTCTTTCATAATGTTCCTCAATAAATTCGTGTTCTCTAAATTATCCAAAACACCACCAAAATCCTGTCCCGTGTGAGTGCATACCAAGGCAAAAGACGCCACGAGTAGATATTTTTCCCAGATCGCAGGATAAGGATTTTCCATCCATCGTACATCGATTTTCGTATCTTTAAAAAAATCAAGTAAGATCTTGGATTGAAATTCAGCATGTAATGGATCCGGACCACAACACGCGAATCCTTCGTTTCCTTTTTGTATTACAACACCTGGTCGTTCAATATGCGAGCCCAAATATACACATGATGGTAAGATCACACAATTATTTAAGATCGATCTAATTCTCTCGTAAATGTCTACGCCGTTCATTAAAGGAAGAACAACTGTTTCGCTCTTTAATTTAGGACCAATTAATGTCAATAGATCCTTTAAATCGTAGTATTTAACGCATATAATACAAATGTCTGGAGCAGGAAAATCTATAACAGAATCAGAAGCAAAATTTGGGCGACACATTAGTTTTTTGCCGTTGCTGGTGTGGAGTTCAAGACCTTTTTTATTAATTTGTTCTAAATGTGGACCCCTGGCTAAAAAAAAGATCTTATACTTATCTTTATAAAATTCCGAGATTCTATGGGCGATTCTTCCCCCAAAATACCCTCCAACACCTCCTAAACCACAAATCCAGATGTTCTCTATCTCCGTACCTTTTCCTCTCTAAAAAAATTCAATTAATCTATTACTTATAGTACAAATTCTTATTACTTCTAAAGGTTTTTTATTATATTGAAAAAATTCGCGCGAATGTGATGATTTAATGAACATGAAAAATGAAACGGCCATTATTACTGGATCTACAAACGGAATTGGAAAACAAATGGCTAAACTTTTTTTAATTGAAGGTTGTAAGGTGGCAATCTGTTCTCGAAATGAAGCAAATGTTAAAAAAACGCTTAAAGAATTCGAACGATTCGGAAACCAAAATATATTTGGTAGTCCGTGCGACGTGAGAGATCCTCGATCCTTAAAATCTTTCGTGAAAAAAACGGTAGAACAGTTTGGATCGGTACGCGTGCTCGTAGCCAATGCTGGTATTAATCTCACTTATGGTCCATTTGAATATATTCCTCTAGATCAAGTTAATTCAAACGCATTAGATGTAATAGGAACTAATTTGATAGGTGCTATAAATTCAATTGCGGCAGTTTTACCCTATATGAAAAAACTTGGCTATGGAAGAATTCTTACTCTCGCTGGGGCTGGGGCAGAAAGACCACAGGAACATATGACAATTTATTCGGCATCAAAGGGTGGCGTTCTTGCTTTTTCAAGGTGTTTAGCAAAAGAATTCGATTATAATAATCAAGATATTAAGATTAATGTGTTTTTTCCAGGTATGATTGATACGAATTTAAATCGCAACACTATTCTTCTTGAATCTTGGAAGCAAAAAGACCTTTTTGATCTCGAAATGGAATTGCTAAAAAAAAATGTGATGGTCAATATCGAGGAGAGTTGCAGGACCATTTTACCCTATGTAGTACCTAAGTGCAAGAAAAATGGTAAAACCGTCAAGGGCTACTCTACAATGAAATTTGTTAGAGGAATCATTCGTTTTTCTAAGGAATTAAAAAAGGCTCAGAAATAGTTCAATTCCTCTAAAATAACATTTAAAAAAATTAAATATTATGAAGGATAGGATAAAAAAATAAGAAAAGTGTAATAACAATCCCGTAAAGATTTACTGAATTCTTATTTACTTTTTAATTTAACTTTAATATTTGATTTATTAATCAATTTTTCCAGCGGACTTAATAACTAGCGCTTCTTTGACGATATTGTCGAGGTGCTCGTTCAATGATGGTTACATTGCTAGCTTGTGGGCCTTTATCTCCATCAACAACTTCGAATTCGACCTTATCGTTTTCGTTCAACGATTTAAATTCACCATCTTCTGTTTTTATCGCAGAATAGTGAACAAACACATCGTTCCCGTCTTCGGAATTAATAAATCCATAACCTTTACGGTTGTTAAACCATTTTACTGTTCCATTTACCAATTTTAAAACCAATTTACGTGTTAATTCTAGAATAAAACAAAGTTAATTCTTAAAGAATTAATAAAACAAATGATTTAATCCTATTAAGCTTTAGCTTTTATTTGATGATTATTGAATTTAAAATAATTCCAGTAATCTCTCTTGGTTTAACTCATTATCTTGCTAATGCTATATTTTTATATTTAATTCCTCGAAAATGCAAGTTTAAACAAGTAAAAACAATTTCAGAAAATTATTCTAAATTAATTTTTCATAAATAGATTAAATAGATAAAAAAAAATAGGTTTTATAAATAGATTATTTCTTAAGATTAAGGGTTATCAAAATCGTATATCGTCCAACCATAAGTGTCTATTATGGCCTGTTTAGCAACAACACCTGCACTTGAACATTGCGAATTACCAGCATCGAAGACGACATTGTCTTGTAATTCAGGCAATGAAGCCCATCCTATCAGTAGATTGTCGTAATTCGTGGTTGATAATGTTACACTATAAAACATACCAGACATACTATTAACATTAGATACATCCCAAGAACCAATGTCTTGATCAAAAGCAATAGCATTAAAAAACATCTGGTTCATATTAGTCACGCTCGAAACATCCCATCCACCAATATCTTGATTGAATGCTTCATTTCCCAAAAACATTGAAGACATTGATGTCACACGAGACACGTTCCATTCGCTGATGTCTTGATTGAAAGCAATTTGGCTTAAAAACATTCCGTACATATTAGTCACGCTCGATACATCCCAGCCACCAATATCTTGGTTGAAAGAACCAACCAATCCGCCACTTGTAATCGCAAACATCATTCCCATATTCGTCACGCTGGACACATTCCAACTACCAATATCTTGGTTAAAAGAATCTGCATCACCAAACATCATTTCCATATTCTCCACACTCGATAAATTCCAGTCACCAATATCTTGGTTGAAGTTGTGGGCGCCCCAAAACATTTGTGCCATATTTGTCACACTCGATACATCCCAGCTATTAATCATACTATTAAACAACACAGCATCAGTAAACATTGACTCCATAGTTGACACGCTTGACACATCCCAATTATTTAATGGTTGGTTAAAAGACTCCGCTCCAAAAAACATTAACGCCATTGTTGTAACGCTTGACACATCCCAATTATTTAGCGGTTGGTTAAAATCATGAGCATATCTAAGCATGTTACTCAAATCTATAACGCTTGATACATCCCAATCGCCAATATATTGATTGAAATCCCAAGTAAATTCAAACATTCCGCTCATATCTATTACATTTGAGACATTCCATGACCCAATTGAACCGTTGAAATAGCCTGAAGCAAACATTTGTGCCATATTTGTCACACTCGATACATCCCATCCATCAAGATCTTGGTTGAAATAGCTGCTTGCAAACATTTCGCTCATATCCACTACATTTGACACATTCCAATCTCCAATAGGTTGGTTAAAGTTTGAACTATAGAACATTCCGCTCATATCCACTACATTTGACACATTCCAATCTCCAATGAGTTGGTTAAAACGGCTAGCTTGATAAAACATTCCTTCCATTTTTGTCACACTAAATACTTTCCAATTTTCTAAGGGTTGGTTAAATTCCCATGTCTCACTAAACATATAACTCATATCTATCACATTAGATACATTCCATCCTCCAATGTCTTGGTTGAAAAATTTAGTGCAATAAAATACATGGCTCATGTTGATTACATTTGAAACATCCCAGCCACCAATATCTTGATTGAAAACAGTTCTATAGGTAAGGTCTCCTGAAAACAT
>JAEOUI010000167.1 GCA_016839425.1 Promethearchaeota archaeon | reverse complement strand
TTCACCCTTTCGTATTCGTTAATGGCCAATTATGCCACAATAGATGCCGCAACAAGTTCTCCACCTTTTTGGCTTGGAATTCTCGGAATTGCAATAATTGGTGGACTTGGATGTGCATTAGGGGAATTATCAGGATATATAGTCGGATATGGTACTAAGAAAATGATGAATAGAAAAAGTTCTACGGTCATCCAGAATGTTAATGGATTTGGAAAATTAATTCTTGAAAATCCAAAGCGCACTCCTTTGGTTGTTTTTTTATTTGCTCTAACACCACTTCCAGACGACATAATCTTCCTCCCGCTTGGTATGATAAAATATCCCGCTTGGAAATGCATTATTCCTGGGTGGCTTGGCAAGACCTTTACGACGATTGCCTATTGTTTATGGCCTATATTTTTCCGAATGGGTGTTATAGCAACAGGACTAACGGATGATGATGTATCTAGCGTTGTTACTGAAGCTATCATGATTATCATCACCCTGACCGTCATGTTTTTTATAATGAGTTTTAACTGGAACAAGTACTTAGACAACAGGAAAAAAATGAAAGATAAAGGGTCTGATTTTTTAGATAATTAATTACCATTATCGAGACAGGTTTTGCAAACAAAAACGGTCTTCGTTTTATTTTTTCCTTCGTCTAATAGTTTATAAACTCGCTTATAGATGTAATTGTGACAAATTTCACAGACGGCAGTCGTCCTCGTTTCGTCTAACATCGGGCCTAGATTCTTGAAATTGGATGTTGTCATACAACAAAAATATTAGGTTGTTTTTAGTAATATTTCGATTTTTGATACAATATCGGATTTGTTATTTTTAGAATTATTTTTTTGAAAAAAAGGCCTACTCCCAAGCGATATATTGGCTACTTCAATGCTTGGGTACATGCGATTTTTTATGATTTCAGCTACCTCAACGGCTGTCGAAATCTCGTTTCCCTCGCCCTTGATAAGCAATGATTTCTTTCCACCAGTAAAAGCAAATATTGCGTCTTTTATTAACTGATTTTTATTGTCCCTGTTCCTAATAATGATTGCATCGTTATTTCGATTATCGTTATTGGTTCTTGGAGGGCGCCTATTGTATTTTCTTTTCGAAAAGTTGGGATTTGTAGTTTTTTTCATGAGTTATCTTCTTCTTGAGCTAAGATGACTAGATTATTGAATTAAAAGAAGTCCTATATTGTATAATGACTTTCTCAATATAAAACTTATCAAATTTTTACAATAATTTCATCAAATTATAGTTTTATTTTTATTTTTAATTGAATGTTATATTAAAGATTTGCTAGGGCGAATTTTAAGTTATCTAATACTCTAAAATATCCATAAATCCACTCTTCAAAATTTTCAAGAGTTTTTCTCTCCTTGCTATCTAAAAAGTCTCGAAAAGGAAGGATTATCTCGTAAGTTTTACCATAATCGTCCATTACTTTATGAAGTTGAGCGTTCGGTTTATCAAGCAATGCCTTGATTTTCTCCTTAAATTGTTCTTTTTTTTGATCATATTTTTCTATTGCATTTTTCTTTTTAAGGCCTTCAAGCTGGATTGAGCATTGTTCGATTTCGCTCTCAATTTTCGCTCGAAATTTTGGTGCTCCTTTAGTTAAAGGAATTGAATCAGATTCCCAAATATAGGATTTCTCCTCGAATTTATATTCCTCTTCGTCTTCCTCTTCTGGGTTTAATAATAGACTAAATTTCTTTTGCAGGTTTGGTAATTCCTTTTTCACAATCGTAGTATCTATGTAATCTAACGCCCCTAATACATCGGGCATTTTTTTATTCATTTTAACGATGGTAGTCTTTATTTTCTCGTGAATTTCCTTATCGCTGTCTACAAAGAAGCGCAGTTCAACAAAATCGTATGGGCTATCCATTCCGTCATCGATTCGAGTGAGTCTCAACGCTTTAATCCCCAGGTTTTCCTCTGATCTTTCTTGGTGGTCAAATTCGATAGCAACGGCGTATGGGTTCAGGCTTTGGTAGTATAGTTGAGTTGCCGTGTCTGTGGGGCTGAAAAAATGACCCATTCCTGGATGAGAATGCCACCATCCTACTGTAAATTCCTCTTTTCCATCTTCTATGCTCCTTTGAAAGACATTACCGTCAATTTCTGCGTAATCGGCGTAGTGAATATATTCGAACTCTACACCATGAGCGTCACCCACGGTCATTGGGATGGCGTCACTTACGATTAATCTCTTCCCTTCTTCAATATGACCAATTAAAAGGCCGTAAACTTCTCGCCACTCGGTGGGATCGATCTGATCGTTTGAATACCGTAATGCATATCCCGCTATTCTTTTATAAGCCTTCCAGCTTAAATAAACGGGAGAAGTTGCAGCATCAAAAGAATCATTATCTTGCTTTAATAAAGATTCCTCGTATTCTTTTAATAATTCATTGAAGGTTTTTTTTTCTCCCTCGTTATTACTCGTCAATTTCACACCAATGTTTGCTTCAATATTTTTTCTTTTTTGCTCACGCGCCTTTTCTTCGTCGAGATCTTCTTGTTTCGTCAATATTTGAACATGTATGTTATTAGATTATTGATTTTCCGTGGTGAATTTCCTTTCTCTATTACCCGCTTAAGATAATTTATGATATTTTATAAACTCTCTTACATTATAAAAATGGTAAGATTTATATTTTTATTTGTTTGTGTTGCATTTTTTTTAAACATTTATTTTCTTTAAAAATAAATATACCCTCTAAAATATCTACAATTTAGAATGCTCTTGTCATTATGTAGAACAAAATTTCTTTTAAATACTCGTTGATTAATCTCTATAAAAGCTGTAAATATAAAGAAATATTTTAAGGAGAAATCGCCTTAAAAGCCCATTATTCTCTAAATATGTCAAATTTTATAATTAAAAATCTTTGATAGTTGTTTAAAAGATAATGTTAAAATGCTTCTCTTCTTATTAATCGTATTCTCATGGTTTTAATTAGTAATTTTGACCATTAGAAATAGGTTACTTTAAGTTTTTAACTAATTATTTAATATAAAAGAGTTTGACAAATGGATAAAATTCGAAAGCAGATAATAATAGGTTTTGCGGGGTTGCCTGGATCTGGAAAATCAACTGCAATAGAGGCCATAAAAAACCTTGGAATAGTAATAACAATGGGAGACGTTATAAGAAACGAAGCTCGACTTAGAAATCTTGATCCAATTGATGAAAATCTTGGAAAAATAGGTAAAGAATTGCGGAGGAAATATGGTCCTGAAATAATTGCACTTAAATGCTTGGATTTAATTAAAAATACTCCTGAGTCGATTATCTTTATTGATGGGCTGCGATCTATGTCCGAAGTCGCCGTTTTCAAGAAGGATTTTCAATCTTTTCCAATAATTGCGATTGTAATGGATGAAACTGAGCGGAAAAAACGGATGATGAATCGAGGGAGGAGCGACGACGCAAAGAATATTCAAGAGATAATTGAACGAGATAAACGAGAGATTGCATATGGGTCGCAAGATGTTTTGGATAATGCAGAATATAAAATATCTAACGATTCCACCATGGATGACTTAAAAAAAAAGACGAAAAAAATCGTTTTGGAGATAATAGAAAAAAACAAATAAGTATTTTATTTTAAATAATCCGCAATGGCTTTTGCTAAAGAGACCTTGCTGACCTCATTATCAATAGAATCTGTTCCAATGATTTCGTCAGCACCCGCAGATAAGATTCTAAATTTTGCCTGTTCTAAGAGTAATGCGTGTGTCGCTACTGCAAAGATCTTATTTGCTCCACTTTTTTTCGATATCTCGATGGCTTTAGCCATTGTACCGCCCGTAGCGATGATGTCGTCGGATATTACCACGTCCTTGTCCTTGAGGGTTAATTTTCCTTCCATTTCGATTTCTCCAGTTTTTACATCCCTTTTTTTCTCGAAATATTCCACGGGTACATTGTCTCCAAAATGTTTTGCAAATGCTTTCGATCTTTCGACGGCCCCTTTATCAGGAGATACAACCACTATATCTTTGGCACCAATTCCCTTGATGTAGTCCGCCAATGCTTTCATGGAGTCAATGTTAACTACCTTGTTAGTTATGAGTTCTTTTAGAACATCTGGTGCGTGAACATCAACGACATATAACTCGTTTATTTCCATGAGATCAATGGTTTTCAAGATAATGTTAGCAAATTCGCATTCACCTGGTCGAAATACCTTGTCTTGGCGAGCATATGCAAGATAAGGTATGACAACAATGATTTTAGAGGCCCCCATTCTTTTTATTGCCGAAATCATCATGAGTAGCTCAAATAATCGAGCATTTTGATTCCCGCTGGCGCTTGGACCGGTTGATTGTACTATAATAGTTTCACTTCCTTGAACCGCTGTCTCGTCTTCGATGTCTAGTCTCAAATAATTTTCTCCATCGGCAAAAGTTTTCGTTTGAGTGTTTATAACGCGTTTAATTCCTAATTCGTTCGCAATTTTCACGCCAAGAATTTGAGATGAGGGACCTACAACCAATATTTTTTCCATGTGTTTTTCACTTTTTTAATTTAATATTAAATAAATTACTGCTTTTCTTTTATTTTTCTAGGAATGATTCTCAAATAATTTTTTTCTTGGTTTTGAATAAAAATTCTCCTTTTATGCCAAACGATTTTTTATTATAGGATATGTGTTGGAAAACTATCAATAAAATTATTGAATTTTAGGATTTAAAAAATGAATAAAATTATCAATCCGCTAACTCATACTATCTTAAAAAAAAATGGCAAGAGATATTTAGGATGGAAGCACAAGCTACTTGCAAAATCCAACACACCAATACAATAAAGCAGGAATTTATAATGTACGCTTGGTCGTATGTGATTTTGACGGGGATACCACTTTCTACAATTTAACTATTAATGTTTCCTCCAATACTCTAATGGATGGCGAAAATTCAAGCGATTTCGTTAGTTTCGATCAAGCAATTCTCAGCTCGATAGGTGGAATATCAATCATTTCCGTGATTGGAATCTCTGGTATCGTTCTATACAAGAAAAAAAGATAAACTAAATTTTTTTTTACTTTCTATTTCTTTTCTACACGATTCTAACTTAATTAAATTTTGCTTTCTTTTTTATGAATTATTTCGTTTTGTAATTTTTTACTAGACTCTTGAGAGTGGATACGGTCAATTCCGCGCAGTGTATCTCGTCATTGGGCAGGCCTCCTAAAGCTCTAATAATGTCTTCTACACTTAAACTTTCCACATCTTCTAAAGTTTTCCCCTCAATCAGGAGCGTTGCTTGGCTCGCTACAGCTATCATGCATCCACATCCGTCCGTAAAAAAGCTGGCTTTCTGCACCGTTCCTTTATGATTTATTTTTAGATAAAGTTCCAGGAGTTCTCCTTTCTTGCCCCGTTCGCTTCGAAATGCGCTTGTCTCATTCTCGGGCATCCGCCCCAAATTTTTAGGTTCTAGAAATAGTTGGACGATCCGCTCGTTATGATCTTCAATGTCTTTTTTAATAATTTGCTTTTCAAGTTCATCGCAGAATTCGTCAAATGGATCCTTTGGCATTTTTCTATTCAATCCTCGGGGTCTTCCAAGTGCTTTAGCACATGCTTATCTAAAATTTCGAGGAATGATTCGGGTTGTCGCTTGTAAGTCTTAACAATATTGATTATATTCTTTTTAAGTTGATCGTGTTCTGGCCTGCATTGACTTTTATTCAAGAATTCTTCACCATGACGCATGGCCGCCGTATTTTCTGTAATATTGATCAATTCCGTAGCAATGATACCGTTAATGTAGATGAGATCTCCGAGCATTTGTTTGATATATAATAATACCGATGTGTTATCTGGCATGTGCTTGGTAATATTACATGAAATATAAAAATGTGCTTCGTATCTTGTCTCATTTATTCTCCAATATACATTTAAATACAAAAAAATCAATACATTTATCACTTAATATTTATAGGAAATTTGTATTCTGTTTAAAACACACCGTGATATATCTTGACAAACGAAATATTAAAATTTACGAGAATTGTTTTTGCAATCCATTTTATTTTTAATTTAATATACACAATAGTTTTTTGGGTTCCAGAGATTTCAGGACCGATTTTTGGTTTGAGTGTTATAGAAGATACCATAACATTATGTCATTTAATAGGGGCTGTCTACCTTGGATTCGCAATAGGTTCTCTTTATGGATGCCTTGCCAAACAGTGGATTCAAATTAAAGTATTAGTATATATGAATTTAATCTGGTTAATAATGGATTTGATATTGGTTTTTATCAATCTTTCGTCATTTAGCGATGCAATTTATGGTTCTATCTTCCTGACAATACTAATTGCTGTTCTTCTTTTTTTAGTTTATTTACAACAAGAAGAAAAAATAAAACAGTTTTTTTAAAAAAAAATCTTTTTTTTT
>JAEOUI010000166.1 GCA_016839425.1 Promethearchaeota archaeon | reverse complement strand
GACGATATTGAGCGATACAAGCCTGATTGTTTCTGTTATTATTCTGCGTACTTGTCTGAATTGGTAAATCAACCTCCCTCAGAAAAGGAACGAAAACACTCGATAAAATACGCATTTGGGCCTGGGGCCTTAAAGACCATATGGGATACCATAGAAAGGAGGTTCGGAATCCAGATCATTGAATTTTGGACCTTGATTGAGGGAGTAGGAATTGCAATGAATATTTTAGGTTCTAAAGGCGGTAAAAGCGGATCGGTTGGTAAGCCCGCTAAAGGATACGAGATAAAAATCGTTGATTCGAAAGGAAACGAATTACCTCCTGGAAGGGATAACATCGGTGAAATATGTTCTCGAGCAAAATTACCCGTTCAATTTGAATATTATAATTTGGATGATGAAGAATCAATGAAAATCGGATCAGATAGATGGGTATTTACTGGTGATTTTGGATATAAAGACCAAGAGGGTTATATTTATTTCTTAGGTAGAAAAGATGATATGATCGTAAGAAATAACGAAATATTTTTTGCAATGGATGTTGAACGAGTAGCAAATTCTCATCCTCTGGTCGTTGAAAGCGCCGTATTCGAAGTATTCGACGAATCAACGAATACAAAAGAATTGAAAATATGCGTTGTACCCAAGAAAAAAGGTTCGCTTTCACACGAGCAATTTTATGAGTTTCTCAAGGAAAAACTCGCTTATTTCATGGTTCCAAGATATATCGAGTTTAAAAAAGAAATTCCAAAAAATCCCAACCAATTCATTCAAAGATTTATTCTAAAAGAAGAATGGCTTGACGAGGATGTAGTAAACAACACTTATGATGTAAAAAAAAATCGAATAAAATAAATCCCTTTTGCGATTGACAAAAAGATAAATCACTTAATGCAAAACACTGAATATTATTCAACGGAGCTTTAATAAGAATTTTATAACAGAAATTCTTTAATTATATATTCTTTGGTTAAAGAAATAGAGATTAAATCGTACATTATTAGTCCAAATGTCGCTTGACGATCGATTTTGGAAGCAGTATTGGGATGAAGGTCTTGAAGACTTGGATCCTAAAAGATGGGAATCGTTAGGTTCGATTGCGAATGCAATTCAAAAGACCCTTGACGATTTTTCTAATAAGATAGCTTTAGATTTTTTAGGAATAGAAATTACTTTTAAGGATTTAAACGCTTATTCAAATCAATTCGCTCACGCTCTACTTGATAATGGATTAATCGCGGGCGATGTGGTCGCAATTCATTTACCAAATAATATCGAATATATAATAGCCTTAATTGGTACTTTAAAAGCAGGTTGTATCATTTCTGGTGTAAGTATTCTCTCTAGAGATGTTCAGATTCAATATCAACTTAGCGATATTCTCGAGGCAGGGAAAAAGGTAGCACTTGTCACGCTTAATAATTATTTTATCAACCGAGTTGAGAAGATAATTTCTACTCTACCCCAACTAAAAATTGTTATCATTAGCGATTTTGACGCGTTCAAATCGAAATATAAAAGCGATTCGAACTCAATTAAAAGCACTGCTGCTACAAGACAAATAAAACCACTCCTCCGGAAAGGACTTTTGGACTTTCACGAAGATATCTTAAAAAATTATCCCACAACGAATATAAATGTGGAACATGACGCTTCCGATGTTGCTTGTATTCAATATACCGGAGGTACGACGGGTCCTCCAAAAGGGGCAATGCTTACTCATTCAAATATTCTTTCAAACCTCGTGATTTTAAACGAGTGGTTCGGCTTGAAAAAAGGAGAGGATGTTGCGTGTACTGGCTTTCCTTTTTTCCACATAGCGGGATTATCCTTCTGCTTTAATTGCTTGTTTAACGCTCAGAAACAAATACTTATTCCTGATCCTCGTGATATTGATTATATTGTTGATGCTCTAAAGACAAACAAGCCCTCTATTATAACTAATGTTCCAGTTCTTTACCAACTCTTGCTTAATAACGACAAATTCAAAACGATTGACTTTTCGAATTTAAAATATTGCTTCACATCAGCTGCTCCTTTCCCGCTCGAAATCTACGACGATTTAGAAAAAGTGATTGGAAAAGGAAAACTTTTAGAATTATATGGGATGACAGAAACCTCTCCAGTGATAACTATAAATCCTTATAGAGGAAAAAAAAAGCCCGGATCGATTGGTTTGCCCATAATGAACACCGAAATAAAAATCGTGGATATCCACTCCAACAAAGAAGTGCCCTTAGGGATACCAGGAGAAATTTTAGTCAGAGGGCCCCAAGTAATGCTTGGATATTACAACAAGCCTGAAGAAACAAAGAATGCTATTGACGAGGAGGGCTTTTTTCACACGGGTGATATTGCTATAATGGATGAGGAGGGATATCTCAAGATAGTAGATCGAAGTAAGGATATGATAATAGTATCGGGGTATAAAGTATTTTCAAAAAAAGTCGAAGAAACCATTTATAGACATCCCGCAATCGATAATATCGCAATAATTGGAATTCCTAATCCAAAACGGCCAGGTTCCGAGATCGTAAAGGCGTTTATAAAAATTGATGGTGATTATCAGAAAACGAAAAGTAAGGAATCACTCAAAGAAGAAATAGTTGAGTTCGCTCGCAAGCGATGCTCCCCTTATGAGGTACCAAAAATCATAGAATTTATTGATGATCTACCCTTGACTGCAGAAGGTAATGTGGATAAAAAACAATTAAGAAATGATAATTAAGGAATATTTATTTTTATTTTTGAAAGTATTTCGTCTTTCCTTCTCTCCCACATGTTATCCACTGCTTTTTTTGTTGCTCTTTTAGCTAATTTTTTAATCACAGTTCGTTTGATTAAAGAAGCAATTATATTCATTACTTTTTCTACAAGTAAGGCTTTAATTAACCCTTCTACCGATTCTCCTTTCGAAGCTTTTTCGAGCATTTTCGAAAACACTTTTTCCACACTTTTTCCAATTTTTTCTTGAAGTTCTGGAGAAAGCTTGTCAATTACTTTATCCATTATTATTACCCTATATCTATTCTCACGAATTTAATTTACTAACTAATCGCGGTTTTATTATTAAAATGTTTTTCATTTCAGCACAAAAAAAATATATTAAAATAGTAGGATTAATATCTTGTTGTAAATAAAATAAAAATTTTTTAAGCAATAGTTACAATATTGATTTATTGTCATCAATAGTAAATATAAATTGCAAACTTTGAATTATGTCTGATAACAAGAGTTTCATCTACAAGGTATGCGTTGTAGGCGACGGCGGTGTAGGAAAGACCTCTATGGTTCTCAGGTTCTGCGAGAACACATTTAAGGAAAATTATATCATGACTATTGGATCTAATTTCTCTACAAAGACCGTAGAGTTGCCCGAATATCCTAACATTACCGTGAAATTACAATTATGGGATTTAGCAGGACAAAAACACTTTTCGTTCGTACGACCTCCTTTTTATCGAGGAAGCGGTGGGGTTGTATTCGTCTTTGATCTAACAAGGCGTAGTTCTTTTGCGAATTTAACGGGCTGGAAAAACGAAGTAGAAAAAGTTATTGGACCTGGCAAGCCTTACATCTTAGTGGGAAACAAGCTGGATATAACTAACGAAGAGACGAGAGAAGTTAGCTCACAAGACGGAGAGTCTTACAAGAACGAGCTGGGGGCGATAACATACCTCGAAGCAAGCGCAAAACAAGACATCATGATTGGAAACATTTTTAAGGACTTAACAATCTCTATTTTAAAAAGTTCTGGAAAAATATAACTTCAACTTTTATAAAAAAAATTAATTAAATTAAAATTCTGTTATTGATTTAGATAGATAATATCGTAATCAATTCAATAGAAAATTAAAATAATAATTCACGATCATCATGTTTGGTGCAGGAGGAAGGGCTTACGACCGAGCTCTCACGGTTTTCAGCCCTGAAGGGAGATTATATCAAGTTGAATACGCCTTAGAGGCAGTTAGGAGGGGTACGCTAGCTGTTGCGGTTAAATCTAATACGGATGTATGTATCGCAGCACAAATTAAGGTCCCATCAACTCTCATGGACGCAGATGCCATTGATAAGATTTTTCAAGTAGATCAACACATTGGAGTTGCAATTTCAGGCTTGCACGCGGATTCAAGAATGCTCATTAATTACGCTCGGGTTCAAGCACAATCTTTTAGATTAACATACGACGAACCCGTCCGTCTTGGAATGCTAGTAAAAACAATAGCCGATATGAAACAGATGTATACTCAATATGGCGGTATTAGACCGTTTGGGTGTGCTCTCTTTTTCATAGGAATCGATGCAACTGGAACGCAAATCTATACTACCAGCCCGAGTGGTATTTACAGGTCATTTAAGGGGTATGCCATTGGAAGCGGAGAAACCACTGCCCGCGAATATATCACGAGTAATTACAAACCAGACTTTACATTCGATGAACTCATTAATTTAGCGTTAAACGCCTTGAAAGAGTCTGTTGACGACGAGATTACTAAAGACACCCTCAGACTTGGTTATATTAAATCAGAAGATAAACAATTCAAAATTTGCTCCAAGGAAGAAATTGGGGGATTTTTGAACGCCTTAAAATAAAAGATTCTTTTTCTCTTATAGCTCATTTTTTAAAATCATATTTAGTAATGCATTTTCAACTGAATTAAAAATAAAATAGAAAAAAAAATATAGATAAAATTTTTTATTGAGGCTTATATATAACCAAGCGCTTTTTATTGACAATAATCACTACACAAATTACGCATATGACCGCACTAATAAAAACTTCCGTGCTAATTGGAATGCTTTCGCTGGAATCTTGGAGATTTCCTTGACCAAGATAAAAGGTGGATATTTGCTCTTCGCTCCAGTTGTTCTTATATTCCCATTTATTTACAATTCCGTCGGCCCTTAAATCCATGTAGTTGTATGAGCCCTCATTATTAGTTAAATTGACCGAATTAGTAGTTACATAATAATTATCGTAAGAATCGGAAAAACTATTAGGATTATATAAGTAAATGGATTGAACAAGTAAAGCCAAATTCACCATCGGGGGTAATGCGAATAACAAATATTTTTCCCAAAAGTCCCCCCAATGAAATGGACTAAAATAAGATCCATCATTTGGATTGTATACTAACCATGTTGCTGGAGACATGATCTTTGTCCACTCGTTAGTAGAAGAAAAATAATAATCTAGTCTTGCAACGAGGCAGGGATAATCTTCCGTTTCAGAATAATAATCGTTGAAATACCCTTCTTCAATAAATGTAAACCTAATTATATCATTTTCAGCAGCGTATTTATATTCGTAAGTAGATGAACCATAATTAACTTGATAATAAATTTTGTAATTATGAGAATAGGTAATATTCCATTCTATATAGGATCCAGGGGATATTGAGAGTTTCTGCTCTCCAATTTGGTAGGTACAATTTCCATTTTTAGCAATTAAGGGGGTAAAAAAAAGCATTCCAAGCAAACAGGTAATAATTAATTTAGAGATTTTCGTTTTTTATTCACCTCGTTAGATTTTACATTGAAGATATGTCTCTTTTTTTTAAATAAACCAATCCTAAAAGCAAGATTATCGTGCCTAATAAGATCATTAAAATAGCCGACAAGATGGGAGGATAAAATCCCGAATACACCGGTCGAGGTGCTCTATAGCATCCCGCATTTGTACAATTAAAAGGGTGTATTGTTTTATAAACCCCAAACATGAGTAAGAACAAGCCCCACTCGTCTGAAGCCGTTGGCACGGCTTGATTTACGATCCACAAGTATGTATTTGCCATGTGGTAGGAAATGTCAAAATGATAGAGTTGGAAATCCTCGTAAAACGAATCTCCTTCTGCTGTAGTGTTCCACATTATCATTTGCTTGATGATCAATCCAATTAAAAAGGAAAATATGACGATCACAAGGGGCACCATTATCGCATTTCTAGACTTTGAAAAAAAAACCGATATTCCAATAGACATCCCTCCAAAACACAATAAGACAATGAAGGAATAAGAGAAATGTATCCAGAAAAAAGCAAAACTATCAAAAAATTGATATTTGAGAAAACCAGTGAAAGAAAGGATATACATCGTTGTGAAGCTTAACAATGTACCATAAGCAATTAGTGCAAGATATTTTCCCAAATATATTCCTTCTCTTCGAATGGGTTTACTTACAAGCGTTACCATAGTTCCTTTGTCTAGTTCATCGGATATTAACGGTGCTCCTGATACGACGATGATGATCGGGAAAACTAATCCGTAAGTATAAATAAGAACAATTAAACCTATGAGACTGGTAAGTGAGGGTAAGTCTGGAAAAAGATTTTTATCCACTATTAAAATTCCAAAAAAAGGGACTAAAATCATCAAGAATAAGGTTATTAAAAACCTTTTAGTCTTACATATGTCGTGTAAGAATGTCTTTCGCGCTATTTCAAGTATGGGGCTTGTTTTAAATCTCCTTGATAAAGTTAAATTTTGATGTTGTAGTGTTTTTTCTCTCACGATTTATCACCTTGGATGAGTTCTATAAATATATCCTGCAAGCTAGATTCTTCTTGATAAAATCCAATTAAATTCAAATGATGCTTTATTATTAGTTGAGGAAGTATTTCTTGGAAAAGCCCATCGTTGCCTTTTGGTATTACGACTATTTTATTGTCAGATTCTCTAATGTGTGCATTCTTCGTGAGATCATTTGCTTTTAATAATTCTATCATTTTTCTGTTATCGCTTGTATCAATTATAAAGAGATTAGCAGAGATTGAGTTCATTTTCTTTATATTCTTTATTTTATCTAAAAGAATAATCTTTCCCTTGTTAATTATTATGACATTCTCGCACATTTGCTCTATTTCGGACAAAATATGGCTCGATACAAACACGGTCATCTTTGTTGATAATTCTTTAATCATTGATATGATATCTGCCCGCCCAAGAGGGTCTAAATTGGCAGCAGGTTCGTCCAAAATGAGAATTTCAGGATCGTGAATTATGGCTGCTGCAATCCCTAATTTTTGCTTCATTCCGCCCGAGTATTTTTTAATTTTTCGATCTTTTGCTTCTCGAAGATTGAAAAATTTTAATAATTCTTCGATTTTAGATAACGCCTCAACTTTCGTCAAGCGATTTAAGCGAGCCATATGTAATAAGTATTGATGTCCCGTCATATTTCCATAAAAAGGTGGATCTTGCGGGAGATATCCTATTAATCTCAAGGATTTGATCGAGCCTAATTTGAAATTCCTAATTTTTGCTTTTCCGCTAGTAACTGAAATTGCTCCTATTAGCATGTTTATCGTGGATGATTTTCCAGCTCCATTTGGTCCTAAGAATCCGTGAATGCCTGGTTCTAAGACAAAGCTTATCCCATCTACAGCTTTTACTTGTTTTTGCCATTTTCCATAAATCTTTGTTAGATTTTCAGTAAATATTTCGT
>JAEOUI010000165.1 GCA_016839425.1 Promethearchaeota archaeon | reverse complement strand
TATTTTTCTTTTTTATAATCCTATAAACTTATAATTTGAAAAGATGTATAGATTTTATGATTTATTATTTGTAATCTTAATCAAATGAAAATATTTTTATTAACAATATGAATAGTGCTTCTGCCGGGATTCGAACCCGGGTCGCGAAGGTGAGAGCCTCGCATGCATGATCCATATTTCCTTTAAGAAAATTGATTGACCGGACTACACTACAGAAGCGTTTTAATCTATAACTATTCTTTAGAAATCTAATAGAGCAATGATTTTAAATCATTCATTATTTAATAAATATTGGTTTTAATAAATTTACATAATGGTCTCTTATAGAATATTCAGCGATTTTTGTTGTTTCAGCAATCATCTTTTGAGTCAATATTGCTCTTTGATCGTATTCTCTTGCTATCAATTTATCTGCTAGGTAAATTACAGCTCCTGCTAAGATAAACGGATTTCTTCCTCCTCTATACCAAAAGTTCAGTCTCTTTAGTATTTCAGCAGTCTTTTGAATAAGTTGGTTCTTATATTCTGCTTTACTCCACGAAGTCCTTTTCTTTTTAAGTTTCAACTCAAGGTCTTTATGACTAACTACCTCATAAACCAATCTTGTAATGTAATGTTCACTCTTATGAGGTTCTGTATCTTTTGAAAGATGATGTTTATATGTTATTCCGTCTCTTAATATGAGTTTGGGACTTACTCTATGACCAAAGGTTCTAAATGCTTTTGCTATTTCAGTTATAGTAATAGGTGCATTATGTGTTTCTTTCCTTGCAGCATAAAATATACAAAATGCAATTAGGGAGATGTTGTTTATCACTTTTTTCTCGTTTTTTAGGATCTTTTTGAAAAAATAAGCCGCATTATTTCGAATATTTTTATTTATTCCTAAATATAATGTAATCTTGTTTAAGATGTTAAATATTCGATATTCTGTTTCGTGGTTTTTTATTCTCAAGAAGGGCGCATAGGTTTTTTTAAGTCTTCTATAAAGTTTTTGGCCATCTGGATGTAGAAGCTTCCCAGAATTATCTTTTAAATACTTTGATTTTTCATATCCTATATAAGATCCTAGGCCTCCAATAAATTCTGTTCTACTTCCTAATGAGACATATTGTCTGTTTCGTATTGTTTCTCTGGATTTATTATAGATATATGAGGAGTCTGCAAATAATTCTTCGATAATCAAACCACATTTTTCACAAATTTTTTCAAAACTTGTATTAACAATTGTTTCACAATTACATTCTGGACATTTTTCTTCAATTATATTCTTTAAGTTCATGACTGTATCTCAAGATTTTAGTTACTACATTTCTTGATTTCGCAATTTAATTCAAATACGCTTAAATTTTGTTCTTTTAGGTGGTTACCTTTTATTATTTAAAAGAAGTAAATTGCTTGAGATGGAGAGGGAGGTAAGTGGAAGAAAAAACCTAGCTATTATAATTAGTTATAATTTGAAATACTCATTCAAATTAAGTATAAAGATTTTATTATAGTTTTAATTGAAACAATAATATTTAAATGTGAATGCATTGATAAAATAACATTGTAAGTCAATCTTGAAAATTATAATTTTAAATAATATTTTTTGGTATTGAATAATGGTTCGATTTACATCAGATCACAAAGTTTACATAAAGATACTATACTGGGGAATGGGTGGTTCGGGCAAGACGACGATTGTTGACACCCTTCATAGATTAACGAAAGAACAAGATAAAGAAATTCGGCCTACAGGAGAACTTACAAAAATCTCAATGGAAAGCGGATCAACACTATACTTTGATAGAGGCATCTTTCAATCTACTAAACAAAATAAAGTGTTTTATCATGTTTATACCGTAGCGGGGCAGAGTCGTTTCTCGCTACTAAGAAAAAAGATATTTAAAGGTACTGACGGGGTGATTTTCGTCGTAGATTCTCAAACTCATCTATTTGAAGATAATATTGACTCTTTAAGAGAACTCAAAACTATTGCAAGAGGGGCGTTGATTAAAGAAATTCCCTTTATTGTAATGTTAAATAAGCAAGATCTTGATAATGTTATTAAGGAGGAAGATTTTAAACAAGTATTAAAAGATGAAAAATTATGGCACGATCCCGAAAATGAATTGCATCTTTCAAATCCGATAATATATGAGACATGTGCATTATATAACCTCCAAAAAGACATTTATCGTAGTTTTTCTGAATGTGCAAGAAGAACAGTAATGTCTAATATTAATCGATTGTAGCTTGGATTTTTTTTATCGAAAATTATCTTGCATTAGAAAAAGGCTTTCATTTCATTATTTTTTAATATTCTTAAATATTATAATTCTATTAACAGAAAAAAATATCTTTAATAATCCTTACTGATATTAATTTATAAATTAAGATTTCGATATCAACTCATAAATCAATAACTTGCATGCTAAGAAAAGGAGAAATTATCTATGGTCCGATTTACAACAGATCATAAAGTCTATATAAAGATTTTATATTGGGGAATGGGTGGTTCAGGCAAGACAACGATTGTTGATACCCTCCATAGATTAACAAAAGAACAAGATAAGGAAGTGCGACCTACAGGCAATTTAACGAAAATATCTATGGCAAGTGGTTCCACCCTATATTTTGATAGGGGGATTTTTCAATCAAAAAAATCTGAGAAAGTTTTTTATCATGTTTATACCGTGGCTGGACAAAGTCGTTTTTCACCTCTAAGAAAGAAGATATTTAAGGGTACTGATGGAGTAATCTTCGTTGTAGATTCTCAAACTAATTTTTTTGAAGATAATATTGAATCTTTAAGGGAATTAAAAAATATAACTAGAGGTAAACTAATCACGGAAATCCCATTTTTGGTAATGTTGAATAAACAGGATCTAAACGAAGTAATAAGCTCGCAAGATTTTAAGCAAGTTTTAATAGATGAAAAACTTTGGTATGATACCTCAGACAAGCTTTCTGTTTGGAATCCAATAATATACGAAACTTGTGCTTTATGGGATCAAGAGAAGGACGTCTTTAGAAGTTTTAACGAATGTACAAGGCGGACAGGTTTATATCAAATATATGGAAACGGTTCAGCTCCAATTGACGATACTTTTTTAAAGGAAACTACTAAATAATTTAGATTCGATTTATCGTTTAAAAAACCAACTTGGAAGGTTTTTAAATCAGGTTTGTCTAATCCTCACAGTAACTATAATTATTCATTCTTACAATCGTAAGTCATCCTTGTCTGGTTACGCTCATAGGAGTATTAGAACCTAATCTAAATGAATATAATATTAAGGAAGAACTAATTTATGTTTTTTTTTATTATAAAAGATTTGAATTTTAAACATAATCGAAAATCATATTAAACATGACCCTTTTTCCTATATATAATAATTTATTGAGTGATGATATTGGGACAATATAAAAATGTTAAAGATAGGTTACCATCTCAATTTTCAATATTTCAGCTAATGGAAGTTCTTAGAATGGATGCAAAGGAAGTACGTGAGGCTAGAAATATGCTTAAACAATTTTACAAAGACGGCAATATTAAGCGTGTATCTAAAAATATGTACCTAAAGTTGAATTAAGCATATACTGTTTTTCTTAATTTAATGTTTTTACTTTCATTATCCCCTATTTCTAAAAACCTATTGTCATATTTTCACTTCTAGTTGAGGAAATATCAATGAAACTATCATTTGAAAGGATTCAAGTATTCCACATCCCGTTAAGGCGATAGTTTTATTAATATGAATATTTTTAAAACGATCCCTATCAATAAAGTCTATAAGGGTGTTGTATTCTATTGTTTTTACATCTTCCAGATCATATTTGTTTAAAGCAATTATTATCGGAATTTCATATAAAAATTCTCCAAAATATTCTTCTAGTTCATACCAACTTTTGCTGTTTCGTTTTTTATGTTTCAATTGTCCATCGAGAACAAAAATAATTCCGTCAACTCCTTTTAAAGTTGCAGGACGCGTGGTTGCATAAAAATCTTGTCCAGTCGCAGAATATAGCAAGAACTTAACATCCCAGTTATTACCCTTAAAAGTTAAGGTCCCAAAATCAAAAAAAAGGGTTCTTCCAACGCTGTTTTCTATTGATTCAATATATTCGTCTTTTCCATAATGAGAAAATAGAAATTTTAGTGATGTTGTTTTGCCTGACATTGCGGGCCCGTAATATACAATCTTTATAAAAATAGTTTTTTCATTATAGTCAATAATCATCTTTAACCCCATAAACTTTGAATTTTATTTCCTAAATCGATTTTTTTATCTATTTGAACTAAATTTGAAAAATCTTCACCCCACTCTTTTTTGATAAACGAAAGGATTCTTTCTAAAGGAGCAGAAATGATTTTAATATTTGAAACTTGATCATAGTCAATTGTGCTTAACAAAGTCTTGCTTCCAATATTTGCGCTTATATTTAAATTCGATAATAAGCCCAATCTTGATAAAATAAAAAATGCTCTTTTTGAACCCATATAAAAGTTTTGAACTTCCGTATTAAAAATATTTTTCTTTATTTCACTCTTTTCTGCTTGAAAATTGAGAACCATATCCATCAAATCTTCATCTAATTTTTGTATCTTTATTTTATCTGAAAGAACTCTCTTCATTCGAGATATTGAATTATCAGTATCTTGGTTAACCTTTTGAAGTATCTCTCTTTCAAAGGTGAGATTAAGAGATTTTTTATCATTCCCGAGGAGATCTAGAGAGATTGAAAATGGTCCTAATGATATTGCTAAGAATACTTTCATTTTGGTTTGAATAGAATCTAAAATATGATTATATTCTTTATCGATTTTCGGAATAATCATACCAAGTATCCACCCATTAAAGTTGTCAAACATGTTAAATGCTTTAATGGTTACATCGCATGGACTTCTTATAATCATTCTTTTAATATTAAAATCCTCTTCTTCGTTTTGTATCAAATTATCATATTCTTCTTTAAGCATAAAATCGGTATGGAAAACAAATTCTCTCCTGAAATGCACGAGATCTGAAAGTTCAATTAAAATATTATTAATATTTTCTTGGTCTTGTCCAAAAACAATTATAGGGATTCTGTCTAAAATACAATATATTATTAAGGCTGCTTGTTTTTTTTTAAGCCTTTCCGAAATTTCAAAGAAGGTCATTTTATTCATTATCCTCTTATTTGATAATTAATTTACCCAAAAGCTTTTTTACATCGAAAAATCTCTGCTCTTCCACCTTTGTGGCATTTAAGACTAATTTATTAATTCGACTGGAAAATTGTGGTAATATTAAACGGAGGAGTCCTAATTTTTGTCGCGCTTTAATGATTTCTGCACTAAATATTGATTTTTCAAGTCGTTGTATGAATTGAAATGAATGATCACAATCTAAAAGAATGTTATCTGCATTCATTTTCTTCAATAACCATGCACACCTATTTGCCGTGTCTAAGAGGGAATAACTCATTGCAGAAATGTTATCCAACCTAATATTATTACACGATCCTTCTTTTAACAAACTAGATAAGATAAATCCACCCTCGATTGTAATGAAGGCATATTTAAGATCTGGTATTGTTTTTGAAAAGTCCTTTAATGCTTTATTAGTATTTAGGGATAATTCTTCTGAAAAAATCATTGATTGTGATGATATTCGAAATTTTTGATTAGTTTCATCTTTTATATTGAAACTATTAATTATTGTGCTAATTTTTTGCTTGTTGTATTCAATCAAAGGTGGTTTGAAAGATTCTCCTGAAGTGATTAGGGTTGATTTAATTTTTCTTAAACATTCGTTTGTTTGTAAAAAAATTCCTCCTAAGTTTACATCTGGCAAGGCAGTAATTGCGATAAAAAATTCATCGTTTTTTTCGATGATTCCTTGTTGTTCTAATATCTTATTCAGAGAATAATGCAAGGGATTGTTTAAGGGAGCAATCAATATTTTTGCTTTTTTCCCTTCAATTAAGATATATCTCAATTTATTTGGATGGAGATGGATTCCTACATTAAAAATTGCGCTTGTTGCAGCACTAATATTAAATATTTCATCTTTAGAAAACCAAACTCCAGTAGATTGTATGGGATTGCCGTCCCGCTGGATCAAAACTGCGTTTTCAACGCCTTTTAATTGTTTTATCTGATCTAAATGAATTTGTATTTTATCTTTAAGTTGCATTTTATTGACGGAAGTTGTTTGTATACCATTGTAAAATTATTTCTATCTGGATTTTTAAACTACGAAAAAATTGACCTCAATTTCTCTTCTAGTCAATATAGAAAAATTTATAATGAAGTGTTCCTTTATTTAATTACGACAAATCGCACCTCTACCGGTGTACGCTTGGATTGCGGTATAAACCGTTATATGAAGAGTTGGTTCATTGGTGCGGTATAAAAAATGTAGTTGTAGTATAATGCTATAACTGAAGAAGGTTTAGTAATCTCCTATATAAAGAGAATTCCAAAATTAGTTGCGACAAGCTTTTTGCGACGCTTCAATGTAATCAATTCCGGTTGATCCTGCCGGACCCGACTGCTATTTGGGTGAGAATAAGCCATGCAAGTTGAATGGGATACCTAAACTTCCCATAGCAGACTGCTCAGTAACACATGATCAACTTGCCCTATGGAGAAAAATAACCTCGGGAAACTGAGGATAATGTTTCATAGTTGAATAGGCTTGGAAAAGTTTTTCAATTAAAGGGATAAGATAAATGGTTCTTATTTGCCATAGGATAGGATCGTGT
>JAEOUI010000014.1 GCA_016839425.1 Promethearchaeota archaeon | reverse complement strand
TTTATAGAAAGAAGCATTTTCCCAATCTCTCTTTTTAGTAATGAAATGAGATACAAACATTCCCGTTGATCGCTGGATGACATCTAAAACTTTTTTAAAAAATGAGTCTGTGTATTCTCGAAATTGATGTTTAATTTCGAGCGATATAAAATATTTTTCGATATTATGAATTTTCTTTTGAGTGGGTTCATTATTGAAAATAATAAGAATATCACAGTCGGAGATATGAGTATTTTCTTTTTGGTTAGACGCTTGACTTCCAAATAAAATGATAGAAAGAATCTTATCTAAGCCTATTTCTTTTTTTATAAGTATGATTAAATCGTTGATGTAATTTATCGAACGCCGGTCAATATTTAAGTTAAGAGTGTTTATATCCAATGATATATTAATATTTTTATTTTTAGAGCCATTATTTGGCAATTTGAATTAATTCCACATTGATATTTTATAAATTGGTAATAAACAATAACCTGTACAATTAATAAATGTTATTCAAACCTTTATCGTGATTATTTCAAAAGAATAAAATAAAATAAGTGAAATAAATTTGGGTAAAAAATAGATATTAAGGCATTGATATTTCGTTATTATTTTCGTTTAAATTAATCAATCCCTTGAGTGCTAGTTGTTTTATAGTCCTAACAGCCATAATGGGTGGAATATCCAAGCTTTTTTTGAGATCGTCTAATTGAACCTTTCCTTTTTCCATTATCGTTGATATGATTTCAACTTCGGATATATCTTCTGGTGCATTTTCGTAGACAAACATCGAAAAGAAATGTTCTTGCTTCAATCTGGAAAGCTTCTTTTCTAATTCCTCCATTCGGGATTTATGTTCGGTTGTTAATTCTTGTTCTTTATTTTCGTTATTAATCTTTTTTTGGTCGAGATCGGCTTTTTCTGCTTCTTTTACTGATATTTTCTCGTTTAAAGCATCAAGCTTGGAAACTAAATTATCGAGTTCGAATTGAGGTTTTTTAGAATCAGTAATGATTTTTTCAATATCGTTATTAAGTTCTTGAATTTTTAAAGTTGATTCCTCTTTTTTCGTTCTTAGACTTTCGATCTTGGCATCCATTTCTTCAGATTTGGTTCTAAGTTCCGTAAGTTCACCGTTTAATTCGGCAATAGTCGCCATGAGTTCCTCGTCATGTTTTTCAAGGGTTTTTAACAATTTATATATTTCACTGATATTTTTAATGAGTTCTTGATATTGCTTTTGCCAAGATTGATTATACGCATCTGCCGTCCCTTCAAATTTTTCAATCGTACTAAGCATTTCTTTTATAGACATTTAGAATCCCACCTCCTCCTTTAGGGTGACCGTACCCGCACCTTCATCAAGCTCAATTGGACCGTTCTGATTTACCATATCCCGGAGAATCTGCTTGGCTTTTCCCTCGGGAATATCTAGACCCACGCAAAGACTTTTAAGATCTACCGTTGATCCGGGCAATAACCCCTTTATGAGAGTAAGTTGTTGCGTCTTAATATAACCGAATTTAATTAATGCTTTAATCGCAGCAACTCGAGTTCCAAAGGAACTAATATAATTTTCTTTTTTCTCAAGCTCATCTCTAAGTTGCATTTCTAAATTAGTTAACTTTTCGTCAAATTTTCCAACTTCTTTTATAGTATTGTGTACTGTATCATCTAATTCGTTCAAACGAGCTGTTTTTAAGTCTAAATCTTCTTTTTTCGCTTTAATTTTCTCTTGAGTATCAGTAAGCTCGTTTTGAGCGGATTGAATTTTTTCCAAAAGTAATTGCTTTTCTCTATTGGATTCTTCGTTCTGTTCTTCAAGTTTGGCAATATCTCTTTCATTTTGAGCAATTTTATTCTTCAAAGTGTTAATTTCGTCCTTATTGGCTTCAATTGTATTTAGATTTGCCGTCCTTTTTTCTTCGAATATTGCGATTTGAGATAATAATGTATTCGGATTTTCAAGTATTTTTGGAAGCGAGTCGTTGTTAATTGCCGTCGTTTCTTCTAAGACGGATATCGCTTTCTTTAATGTTGATTTAACATCGGTAATTTCTGACATTTCGCGATTGCCTCTTTATAAATAGAATTTTCTAAGAATAAGTTTTAAAAAAATAATAATAGAATTTGTTTTTATATCTTTTTAAAACGAAGAAGCATATTTAAAGCAATTTTAAGAATTCTTCAATTTACATTTTTATTTACGATTTGCAAGTATTTTTAGATATTGTTTGATAAAATTTCTTTCAATATTACACCATTCTAATTTTTGTGAATTAGATATATTAATTGATGTGATTAGAGAGTTGTGTAAATTTTTAGCGTATTCTAAATTTTTTTCTAGTATATTATTAAAATTGATATCAATATCAAGGTTAGTCATTGAATTGTTCTCATTACTTTCATTTTTGATTGATTGTGAATTCTCAGCTTTTAACATAATTGAACTCTTAATGTATAATTATAAATAGATATAAATAATGTGATTTATCGATTATCACATAAAAAATAACGAATTAAATATGAGTCCAAGTATTATCTTCATAATATTTAATAATTGAATTTTTATTTCTTTAAAAGATTAAATTATTATTATTATTTTTATACGAATAAATTGTCTATAGTTTTGGTTAAAAAAAAACTCCAATACACAGAAAAATATATTATTATTGTATTAGTTATGATTATAAAAGTTTTAATATGTGCTGATTCCATCTTTAAGAGGTCCGAAATTTCGAAATTAATTTCAGAAAACCATTTTATGGTAATCGTTAATATTAGTCGAAATGGAATCGATGCCGTAAAAATGGCTGAAAAATACGAACCAGATGTTTTAATAATTGATCTTAAAGAAGAAAATTTTAAGTATTTAAGAGATTTTAAAATAATTCAATCAGAGAATTCCATACCAACGGTTTTTTTAATTTCACCAGATAAAGATCGAAAAGCACTTTATAGCGAAGTAAAGAGCTATGGATTTACAGATTTTACTTCAATAATTAAACCTAAATTTTTCACGAGAGATATGTATGAAAACCTCAAACAAAAACTCATTGCAAATATCATTAAATCTTTTAAAACAAAAATTAATAATATCGAGAAAAGAAAGATCAAGCTCCGAGAAGAAATCGCCCAAATTCAAAATAAACAATTAATTGAAACTGAAAATATCCAATATATAGAACATATTAAACCAAATCATTTGATCGAGTTAAACAAAAAATTAAAGACAAACGATCTTGATATTAAAATATCCCCAATTCAAATTGATAAGCTCGAAACAAACATAATAGTAATGGGTGCAAGTGTTGGTGGCCCTAAAACGTTACCATCCATCCTTAAAGAAATACCTGCTAATTTTCCGAGTCCTATATTAGTCGTACAACACCTCAATCACTTTTTTATGAGACAATTTGCTGTTTCATTAAGAGGCGCTTGTCAACTTCCGGTAAAGATTCCTTCAAATGGAGAAGAAATTATGCCCGGAAAGATTTATCTCTCTCCTGGAGATCATCACATGGAGATTGTTGCTATAAATAATAAACCATCCATTAGAACCTTCGAAGGAGAACGTGTCAATTTTTGCAGACCCTCGGTAGATGTCTTGTTTCTCTCGGCTGCAAGAGTTTATAAAAATAATACAATGGGAATTTTATTAACAGGTATGGGAAAGGACGGTGTGAAAGGATTATTAGCTATAAAAAAGATGGGCGGGAGAACCATCGCAGAATCAGAAGAAACAAGCATTTTATACGGAATGCCAAGGATGGCTGCAGAAAATGATGCAGCAAATCTCATTTTACCAAATTATAAAATTAAAGATATGATGATCCAATTCGCACGACAGCTATAGAGTCTGGCTCTTTAATGGGCAAGCAAAAATTTTTAAGTGTTTAATTTCCATAATAGTCTTATGAAGCTATATAAAGTTGATGGATCTGGTAAATTAAACGAAATTAACAAGCTTGAACTCATTAAAAACGATGTTTATCTCGTAGACGACAATAGAACAATATATATATGGGTCGGACTGGAAGTTCCTCAACTTTTAAAAGAAATAACGGCAGAAATTGCTAGAAAATTAGATAAAGAACGCGGGGGATCTGCAAAAATCCTTATTATGAAACAGAATAGGGAATATGGATCCTTTCTGGCCATTATGGAACAATTAAAAAAAGGATTTCACCATGAAAAAGACTTCGAAAGGCGTCCCGAATTAAAACTTGAAGAACCTGACCTTGTCAAGTGGTTAAATCAATTAAAAAAATATAGAAAGCCTGCTCCCGAGCTTAAATATGTCGTATTTAAAGAAGGATATCCCTTACCAGATATTGATGAAGAAATTGTTAACGAAAAAGACGAAATAAGCCTTGAGGAGCAAATTAATGTTGCCGCTTATTATCTTTCTCGAGAAGAATACGATTATAACGAACTATGTTGGATGTTGGCTGAAAAAATAATGAAACACAATTTAAGGCTAGCTTCAATTGAAGATATTCGAAAGAAGGCAGAAGAGGTATTTCAATCGAGTAGCTCATACGATGAGCTCTGTTGGCTCATTGCCGAAATTGATATTTTAGAGAAACTTGGTTATTTAAAAGTAGAGAATTATCCTATCTTTCAATAAAATGACCTACAAAAGCTTTTAAAAGTTCTTTTTCAAGTTTTTCAAATTCTCGCTTCATTTCTATTTGTTTTAAATTATTTGTAGCGATTCCAAAATAGAATATAATTTTTCCTCTCTCCCCATCTATAATAAATTTTTTTACATATTCTTTATGATCATTGAAAAAGGAGGTTCTTTCTGAAAATTCTTCTTTTTTATCTAATAATTCTTGGAAAAATCTAAGATCATCGCTTATCTTATTGGATATTCGTTCTTCAAAGTCTTTAGTATCAAAAATCTCACCGTAATAATCTGAGATTATCAATCCATTATCAGAATAGAGAATGACATATTGGCACTCAAAATTTTTTCCAAAAGATTTAATGTATTCTTGAAGTTCGTTAATCTGCACAATTTGATTTAAGGAATATGACATTGCCAGTGTTAAAGATGCAATATCGTAATAAGATGTATCAAAAAATTTAAAGTGCATTTCAGGGTTTTGTTCGCTTATAAGTTTGATGAGCTCTTGCTTTCGGGTCATTATATTAGAATTATTTTTGAGTTTTGGGTCGTATTTTGATAAACAAATAATAACCTCCTTGTTGTACTCTAAGTCTTTATAGATCGCTAATATTTTTTTGAGGTAACTTAAAGTAGCTTCGAACCTACTCTCGTCTTGAATGTCTATCATATAATATAAGAAATCAGTTTCTTCAAAGTAAATGAGATTTTTGACATATAATTGGCGGTACTTCTCTTGACCGCCCATATCCCAAATATTAACATTATATTGGTTCAAAAAGTTAAAAGCGTTGAATTCAATTAATTTTGTTGGTAATAATTCCTTAACAAATTCGTGAAAATTATATTTTTTTCTTAAAGCGATCAAAAAACTTGTTTTACCAGCGTTATCGAGTCCTGCAAACGCAATTTTTAACTCTTTCAATTAACCCTGCTCGTTTTATTCTTATTGATAGTATAAGAGTGATCTTAATAATTAATAAATTTATACTCTTAAAAAATATATTCTTAGGATGTTGAGATACTTATAAACCTAAGATTAAAAATTTTTTTCTACCCATTCTTCAAATTTAATTTTTCTTAGTTGCTCTGCCCAAAATGATTTTAAATTATTCTCTTGTGGTAATATTTTTTCTTGTTTGAGCAAATCGTATAATTTTTCAATAGCTTTGTCTATTATCAATCCATAAATTGATGTTTGAGAGTTTATTTGGTTATTGATTTTTCCAATTTCTGATTTAATTTCTTTAATAATTTTTGACCAATTATACGCTAGTTTCTCTATATAGGAGTTCAAATTTCCCATATCTTCAAGGGAATAGATTGGAAAAGTGAGTGAATATTTTTTTCCAGCTTTTTTTATCATATCATTCCATTCTAAATTTAATAAGTGATTTTCTAAAGTTTTTTTTGTCAATTGGTAACTTACACTTGTTTTATAGTCTGTTTTATCAATCAAGAGCGGTTTAGGTGAAAAATTGATAGTATTATAAAGTTCTTCGAAGGTTTTTTCACCTTCAGAAAGTTTTATGAGAATTTCCCTACGAACCTTATTTTCGACTAACCAAGGACTTTCACTCTCATCCCAAGGTTTAATAGTTGCAAAGTCAAACCATGGTTGGCCTTCGTCTATTTGAATCCTTCCATTAAATCGATAATCGTTATATTTTGAATTTTCTTTCATGATTAGTATTCTCCCACTATAAAAATTATTCTCCTAGCATTGCTTCGATCAGGATTTCAGTTGCCTGCTCTTCAGTTAATCCTTTTGCCATAATTTCGTCTAACCATTTTTGAGGAAATCTTCCTAAAGATGCTTCGTGAGATACGCTGGAAGTTGGATCAGTTGCCCTGATGAAAGGTCGAGCTCGACATATAGATCCCTTTCCAAGGACGATTTCGCTGCATTCCACATGACCATTACAATGAGGTGCGTTTCCTTCAGTGATGCCATACATTAGTACTTCACCTCCGTCTCTGGCAGCAGCTTTCATTTTTAATATACTCCTTGCTTTTTCCCCTTCTAAATAAACAGCATCACGAATTCGAACGGAATCCTTTCGGTTTTTTCCAAATGCTTTGATTTCTGATTTGATAACGCTATTTTTCATGGCGTAAATATCGATCATGATTTTTACCTTACCCGGAGTGCCTTTTGTAAGATTGAAAGTGTTTTCAAAAGTACTATCTTCCCCAACATAAATATAAGCTACAGGTGCGACCGTGGCCCCACTATTTTCGCCGTGGTAATGCGTTTCATTATAAGCAAACTTGCAATTTTTACCGATGTAAAAATGACCAAACATTTTATGTGTAAGACCGTTAGCGTTTGGAAAACTACAATGTGCTTGTAAGGTTACTTCGGAATTATCTTCTGCGATAATTCTAGGGAATATTTCTTGTATGCCCGTTTGTTTATTAACACCAAAGCAAAGGTGAACAGGATCTTCGATTTTTGTCCCTTCTTTGATAATAATATCTGCAACAAGTCCGTTCTCAATTTCTCTTCCTTTTAGGATAATACCATCTGCTTGTTCTAATCCACTGACTTTATTGAAGTCTAATAAAAGTTTAGCACCTTTTCCATGTCCTGGCATAAAGTCTTTAATATCAATGTCATAGTCTTCCAAACTACTGAGAATCTCTTCGGGGTAATCGCTATCTGTCATTTTCCTCGTTTCAATAAGAAATTATAGAAAATGTAATGTTTCTCTTCTTAATAATTTTATTTTGTGATTTTTTCTTTTTAATTAATTAAGTGCTATACGCCATAAATCGAATTTTTGAAATGAAATTATGTTAAAATGATATTGAAGATTTTAAGATTCAATTAACCACCTCTTTAAATATGCTTCACAACACCATAATAAAATATTTTGAGATATAATAGAGAAGGCAGGAAATCTCACGGAATTATCATTGATGATTATGTAAAATATTTTTCGATTATTTTATCTGCATTATTAAAAGCAGAAACCTCACCATCAAAAAAATCTAAATCGTTTTGAAATTGTCTTTCAAAATCTAAAACAAATTTTTTGTGTGCTTCTTCTGAAGCTTGAGTGGAATATTCAACTAATAGGGAACAAATGAATTTTTCACGATTAATTATTCTTAATTGCTTTTTCTCTAAAGCTATAGATTCTACCATGCCTGTAGTCTTAGCACCATCCTTAATGAGTGAAGATATTGCAGAAAAAACGCCGGCAAGAATGTGGATGTCATTGTGAGTAATTTTTTCACTAAATGATTTGGAATATAGGGTAATTCCCTCGTGAGAATATACAATAAGGAAATATATTTTTTGGTGTTGTAAGAGCCAAGGATTATTGCTGATGCTCAAGAACGCCCCACAAATTGTTAATACTCCAAGTGTTATAGGAATTGCTTGAATATATTGATTCGAAACTACATCGATATCTGCTTTAATAAAAGCTATTTCTAAAATAATTTCAAGCAATGTAGGAATTGTCACTCCAATTACAGAACCAATTAAGATAATAATGATGGCTCTTTTTTGTTTTTTGTTCCATGCCGATTTTGCGCTTAATATTAACAAATAGAGGAGAAATAAAGTAGCAAAGACGGAAAAAATGATTTCCATAATTTTTACAAAGCTAAAAAACTTCAAGTCAATAACAAACCCTCCAAAATTGTTAAATATTTCTAAAGGCGGTTCGGAAAGAAGCCCTCCAATTATCATGAAAATAAGAATAGTAACAAATGTTTCTCTTCTCGAAAATTGGGTATTTCTATAGAACATTTCGAAGAGCAATAATAAAACATATAGCAATAACATTTTTGAAATTTCGGCAATAGTAAAATAGATGATTGCTCTCTCGAGGGTTGAAGAGAAGTATTGACTCAACAAAAGGATTCTGGATGTAAAAAAAAGAGTAAAAAGTGCAATGAGATAACCTAGAATTTTTTGTCTCGTTTTAATATATTTATAAATAATAATTATACTCAACACAAGCAATGGCGAGCCTAAAATCATTGAAATAATTAAGAGTATATCATTTAAACTTAATTGTAATATCAATATTCTCATTATCCTCCAAAAACGATAGCATATAAAATAAGTGTGAATTTCTTTAAAAAAATATCTTGAAGAAGAAATAAAGCAATCATACTCACGGAAAGAAATGGATATAGAGAATATTTAAAAAGGTGTAATATATTATTAGGAGGATTTATGGTTATTTTCTTCTTCTTCTTTAAATATTCTCTCAATATAATCTTCATCGAAAGCTCCACAACTATCACTTTTCTCATAGAGCGTTCTCTTACAAAATTCTTTTAAACCTGCTTTTGCGCAATAACGAACCATTACTCGAGGGAATTCGTCCGTTAACAGATGTTCACCCCTCCATATTAAGCTCCCGTAATCTGCGACCATTCCAATGTCTTCTCTATGCGTTATTAACAAGATAGTCATTTTTAATTCCTTGATCTTGTTGAAAATGTTAAGGAAATCTTCGATAACTATCATATCTAATCCAGAATCTGGTTCATCTAAAAGGATCAAACGCGGTCTCATTGCGATAGCTGCTGCTAATTCGACTCGTTTTCGTTCCCCTCCGCTTAAAGATTCATCAATAACCCTGTTAAGATAATTTTCGGGTTCTAAATTGACAATCTTCAATGCTTCAATAACTTTTTCTCGTAAATTTGTCTTGTCCTTTATGCCTAATGTAATGTATTTAAAAACAGATAATCCTTCGATTCTAGCGGGTTCTTGCCAAGCTAATGTGATTCCGAGTCTTGCTCTTTCGTCTATTGGCATATGGGTAATATCAACACCATCGAAAAGGATTTTTCCTTCTGAAGGGATATAATTCTGAAGCCCCATTATCGTGTACGCTAAAGTCGATTTGCCAGAACCGTTTGGTCCTATTATGGCGTGAATTGAACCTTCTTTTACTTCAAATGAAGTATTTTTAAGAATAATTCGTTGTTGATCCAAAGTAGGTATGGTTAAATTCTGTAATTCTAATAACATTAATTATAACAACCTCAAACTTATCAATTAGGAATTAAATTTTAAATTAAATTCTCTAACTTTATTAATTTTACAAGACCTTTAAGATGTAATATAAATATTTAATATTAATCATTTTAATATATCCTTATACTAATATTTTATTAGAATCGATTAAAAGAAAATATTTTGTGAAAAATATATGGTAAGAAAGGAATACATTTGCTCAAAAGGAAAGAGAAGCAGCGTGATAATCGAAGATTTGCGCGTTGAAATTAAAGAAGGAGCAACATTCATCCTTGGATTCGCAGGAATCGGATTATTAGGACCAATTGTAACTAACGCTCTTATAGAACAGATACCCGATATCAAGGAAATTGGATTTGTAACTTCCGACTATTTACCTCCAATTGCAATTTTTACAGACGGAAAATTAAAACAACCATTTCAATTGTTTTATACTCCCCAACATAATATAATTGTTGGTGTTTGTGAAGTTCCCTTCCAAGTATCATCAGCCTATACGGATCTAGCTCGAACTATCTGTAATTGGGCTTTATCAGAAGATGTTAAAGCTAAAGAATTGTTAGTATTTCAGGGTATTCCACATAGGGGTGTCCTTGACGATTACCCCGTTTATTACGCTGCAGAAGAAGCGCTGATGGAGAAACTGGAGAAATTTGGAATTGAAAAAGTAAACAAAGGTGTCATTTTAGGTCCAGAAGCAACAATTTTAAACGAAGCTCTCATGAATCGCCTAAAAGCTTTTGCATTATTCACGCCAGTGTTGGAAATTCCTACCCCCGAAGGTGGTGCTGCAATTTTAGAAGTCTTGAACGAGATGTTCAATCTAACTATCGATACAAAACCTTTAATCGAACAAGGAAAGGAGATAAAGGCAAAAATGCTAGAACTTGCACAAAAAACTAAAGAGTACCAAAGCCAACAAGAACTTCCCTCAGGAAAATCAGGTTACACGCAATATTTTCAATAAAATCCTGTCTTTTTTTCATTAGTGTAAAACATTACACGATTTTTATTTTATAATATGAAATTTTAATAAATTTGAGCTTCTATCTTCAATAGAAGATGCCTAAAGAAAGATTTATTCCCGTCCAAATTGACCAAGATCAGTGCATGAAATGCGAACGTTGTTTACACGCCTGTAAAGCTAAAGCCATTTATTTTGAAAATAGCGTTCGATTAATTGATTATACAAAATGCGTTGGATGCTTGACTTGTCAAATAATTTGTCCAAAAAACGCAATCCAAGTAACTTCTGTAGAACCAAATCAAGTTGTTTCGATTGTTATTGATCACGATACTTGTTCGATGTGTGGGCAATGCCTTGATAATTCCAGAAGATTTTGCCCAAAAAACTTGTATTATAAAACTGAAATCAACAAAAATGGAAAAACTAAAGAAGTCATCAAGTTCAAGTTTAAGGAAATAGCGCAGTGCCAAGGATGCTTAAAATGCAAAACCATTTGCCCTGAATCTGCAATAAAACCCATCATTTACAATGCTTGATATGTAAAAATAATTTTATTCTATTTGTCTTGTCTTTTTTTCTTTTTTCCCTTAAGCACGAAACCAACTAACCATTCTAGAGTACCAACTTGCCCGAAATATCTTGACCATATAAACATTAGAATGCCTAAAAATCCGGCAAAAGGAAACACAAACAAAAAAAATGGAAATACCGAAAACATTCTTACATATAAGGGAATGAATAAATATTCTATCAAGAAAAGCGTTAACGATACTGATCCGTAGAATTTTAGCACATCTAATAAAAGGTTCTTTTTCTTGTTAATGTCAACGATTTTAAATAATAATGCTATGGCTATAAGGTCCAGTCCTAAATTGAATAGGATATTGGCCGAGGTTCCAGTTATGAGAAATTTAGGTAATGCAGGTACAAACGCAAATTTTTGCATGTTCCAAATATCCAAGAGTTCAATATAAGGGTAGGGTTCATTATATGTTATTGATGTATTTAGAACAGGATCTAACGGAGTTTTTAATTCTAAACCAAAGAATACTCCTAAAATTATCAAAATAAATCCCCACATCATGAATTTTTTAAATAAATCTCGATAAGAATCGGCCGTTCCTTTATTCCATAAATCATATAACATTTCACCAAAAACGGGTACTATAAAACAAACTGCTAGCCACGGTAGTATCGTTATATCTGGGGATTGTGATGAAAGCAAGAAATTCATGATGTAGCATAGTACATTATCGTTTTGGGTTACCCAAAAGAATTCACGTACAAATTCGGATGCTAGTAAAATAATAATTCCAATTATAATTCTCGGGACTTTTTCTAGTTTTAAAGCGTAATAACTAAATATTTGGCTAAAGCCTATAAAAATAAGGATGTTCCAAGCCCAGATATATAACGAAAACATGCTGTAGATAAACCCTATAACGATGATCATTAATGCTCTCATGAAAGTGTTGTTTCTGATTTTTTTTTCTGACCATGATTGTTCTTTTCTCTTGATGTTAAAAACTACCGCTAATGTTGACAAAATGATAAACATCGAAGGCCCAAAGAATTCCAAAAGAAGTTGCCCTATTCCTGCTATAAAAAATGAGTTCTCATGAAACCAAGGTATTGCGTAATGAAGAACGATGATAAATATCATTGACAATCCTCGAGCCATATCCAAGGATTCTATTCTACGCGAATCGCTAATTTCTTTCGAATCATCAAAAATTAATTCTGCTTTAGTTTCAATGTTTTCTGACATATATATCGCAATTGATTGATTAATTAAGTTTAATTTGATTTAATTTGATCTTCAATAATTGTTTTAATTAAGGAGAAATCCGGTATCATTTTAATGCCTTCCATTTCTTTGAGTTTTTTTATATTTTCTAATTCAATATCCCTAATTTTTAATGTTAATTCGCTCCCGTCTGGCCTGTGAGTGATAATAGGAACTTCTTCTTGGTCTGAGGGTAATAAATGCACTTGTGTCCCTCCTTTTATTGCTTGCGCTACACAATTGGTTATTAAATTATCTGCTATTCCGTAAGCAATTTTAGCAACAGTGTTTGCCGTTACCGGGCAAACGATAAAAAAATTATATTTCCCAATTTGTAAAGGTCCCGCAATCCAAGGATTATTTGGTGTTTTTTCAACTTTCACATTTTTAATAATCTCGTTTAGATATAACCATTGCCTATACCATTTTACGACAACGGCACCCTCTTGAGATAATATGACTGTAATTTTAATCTCGTTATTTTCTTGGAGATTTTTCATTAGATCAATTGATTCTTTAATTAAATA
>JAEOUI010000164.1 GCA_016839425.1 Promethearchaeota archaeon | reverse complement strand
GTACTATCTTGCACCTTGTGGTAAATTGGGACGATCTAAGGCGTGATCTTAGTACCAGATGCGAAAATCGATATGGAATAAAACGAAAATTCAAGAGAGTTACCGAATATCTTGATATTGTTGTTAATAAACAAGACGAAAAAGAATTAGCTCAAACTTTTATGCTGATCCAAGATTACGAATTAAAAAATATCAAAAAGATTAAACCCGTAAAAGAAACAATTTTTTTTTTGAATAGTTTTGACTTGTTTGATATACCCGAAGAGACTATCTTTGCCGTGTTATCTCTTAATATGAGAGAAACCATTCGTCAAGCACTTTCTCTTGTAAGCGTTATTGATAAATTCAAATATCTGGTAGGAAGAGAAGATGTTAGAAAATGGAAGCCAAATCCTGATGGCTTGTATAAGATCAAGAATAAGTTTGGTTTGAAAAAAGAAGAGATGATCTATATAGGGGACTTAGAAACCGATATATTGACGGGAAAAAACGCAGGAATAGACGCGTATCAAATTGACGATTTTATCTCATTGATCATAAAGATATATGACGAATATTAAAAAATTAATTTTTAATAACATCTTGAAGAACTTCAATTACACCATCTGTTTTAAATGGTTTTCTCACGAATCCCTTTACTTCTTTTGGCATTTCGTGACCAAGAGTTTCTTCGTTTATAGTTGAGACTATAACGATCGTAGCTTTATCGTCAATTTTTAATATGTCGTGAATCGCTTCAATACCCCCTTTAACGGGCATGATGATGTCCATGGTTACGAGATCGGGCTTGAGGCTTGTAAACTTTTCTATTGCTTCTTCCCCGTTGGATGCTTCCCCAATTACTTCACAAAAATCGGTAGAATTCACGATCTTCTTTAACATAGCTCTTGAAAACGATGAGTCGTCCACGATTAATACTTTCTTTTTTGTCATGATGCTTCGTAAAGGTATATTTTTAAAATAAATCTGACAAGCTAGAGAAGGTTATGTTATTTAAACATTTTTAATACCAAAAAGGGTGTATAAACAAATTAAAATATAAGAAGATGGAAAATGAAAAATATACCTGCTTTTAAACTTTCATTCACATGAATTTGACAACGACATTATATTTCTTTATTTCCGATTCTTGCCGGGCGTTTCCTAAGGGAGTAAGAGAAACCGTGTCGTTACTTCGGAGTTTCAATTCTGCTTGAAGAGGAACATTTAAATCCTTGAATATCGGATTACTCGAACTCGGATCCCAATAAATCTCCTTGGTAACCGGATTAATAATCATCCATTCATCTTTATTTAACGGAATTTCAATTTGTTCCAATGCCCAAAATATTTTTTCGATATTGGCATTAAATTCAAGAACGATTTGAACATTTTCCTCCCCTTTTATTTTTCCACATGCTAAACAATCGTCTCTCTTGGTAATGTTCAATCCATCAAACAATCCATATACGCCATTGTAGTTAAGATAGGGAGGATCCATGGGAGGTCCGATATTCCTACCCTTGACTCGAAAAAGTAGCTTCAAGGCTTCCTGAGTTTCTAAGCTGGAAATTATTGAACTTACCGACTGAATTGCTGCTATCTTATTTCCTAAAATATTTTCCATTTCTTCGAATTTATAATCCGGACCGAATGTTTCCTTTATGTTATTTTTCCACTCCTTTATTTCCTCGGGGTCCATCTCTGCCATTTTTTCATCAGAGACATTTTCTTTAAACACGCGTTCCCTCAATTGATCTAATTGTTCCTGAGCTAATCGCTTTAATTCTAACACTTGATCGTCTATTGTCAAGTCAGGTTTTTTACCGTGAACTTTTTCATAATCTACTTCGGCCTTTATCACGCAATGGTTCCTGTTTCTAGGTAGACCTTTTAATGTGCATGCCGCAACGAGTTTATCGTCTGGAGGCGGAATTGGAACAACGCATCGATAACATGGCGTTTGATCCAATAACTCTGGAGCGTACTTCTCATCGAATTCTGCCTCAACGTGAGCACGAATCTTTGATATAATTGGTCTTACGATGTTTTCTTTTAGTTTTTCGATTTTTTCTTCTAATTCTCCAATCATTCTTTCTGCTTCAAAATATTCGGGATATTCCTCTTCGTCCAAGTACCATAGCTCAGTCTCAACGATCTTGTCAATCTCATTCTCTTTATCCTTATAGGCAATCCCAGCACCATTAGGAATGACGATTTGAACATGTCCTTCAAACCCTACAGTCCCCCCTTCAATCATGGGTTTCTTCATCTTGAGACAAATCTTATTCAAGTCCAAACGAGCATTAAAATTATCCAGAGCTGCAATGATGACATCAGCTTCCTCGTAAACCGACATGGGAAGCTTTTGTAATTTTTCAAAGTAATATTCTACTTTTAAATAAGGATTCATTTCTTTTAATCGATAGGTAGCTACTTCAGCTTTTGGTTTACCTTCGTCTCCTGCTCGAAAAAGCATCTGACGAGAGAGGTTAGATGTTTCTACCGTATCCAAATCTACTAAAACGAGCTTTCCAATACCCATCAAGGCAAAATCCTTAGCAATCTCGCAACCTAACGCCCCTATCCCAATTATGAGCACGCAAGCTTCATCCAGAACCTGCTGATCCCATCCTTCAATGAGTTGTTGCCTTGCAAACATCCGGGACTTAAAAATTTGATCGTTGTTTTTATCCATATTCTTATACTCGATTTTTTAGTGTTATAATAGTAATTTTTTCAGTACAATTTAAATCCTTTTAGTAATAAAAAATTCATAATTTTTATTGTTAAAAAAATACAAGTCATAAGTATCGTAAAAAAGGTTGGTGGTTTTTATTACTTGAAAGAAAGACTCTAATCGTCCTTTTTCTTTTTAGCAGCTTCCTTAATCATTTTTGCGATATCGCTTATGTGTTCTTGCTCTTTTTTGTTTTCCAAATCCATTATTTTCTGCTGTTCTACATCCTTTGCCTTTTCCATTTCCGAAAGAAGGTCATGTTTAAGTCGAATCATTGAGCCCATTTTAGTTCTGAAATTCTTGGCTTCGTTTTTTATTCTCTCACGCTCTTGTTGGGCCCGTTGTAGTTCGAGTTGTTTTTGATTTTCAATCATTTGAGTTACTTGATTTGTTATTTTTCCAACATCTCCGACAGCATTTTCTTTAATCTTGTCTTCTTGTTCCTGCCTTTTCTTTTCAAGCTCTTTTTTAGATTTTACTGCTTTCTGAAGCTCTTCCATATTGCGTCGCTCGTTTTCGAGTTTATTTTCTAAAGCTTTTGTGTTTTTAATTTCGGTTTCAATATAACTGATCTCATCGTTCCATCCAATTTGCTTGAATTTATGAATTGCTCCATCGAATAATTGGTAAGCTCTTGAAAAATCGTAATTAGAAGAGAATCGCTTACCTTCTTCAATAAGTTTTAATCCTTCTTCTCTTATTTGATCGTAATTCTTACGTTTTTGGAGTATATCTTGATAATTTTTCTCTTGTTCTTGCTTTTGTTGCTCCAGAAGGATTTGTCTTTTCCTGATCTCTTCTTGAAAATCCTCGTATTCTTTTTGTCTTTTTAATTGAATTTGTTCTTCCATCTGTTTTCTTTGGATCGTTTTAGCTTTTTCTTTTTGGAGATCTTTCATTAATTCGATAATATGTTTAATTTCAGGCTCCCAACCGATATTTTCGGCTAGAATCGTTCGAGCTTGAGCGTACAGCGAAATGGCCGCATCATAGTTAGGCATGATACCTTTTAAGTGCTTGGAAGCTCTTTCAAGAAGTTGATATGCTGCTTCCCGATGATTTGCTTGTTCTTGAATCATTCTTTCTCTTTCTTCTAAAGCTTGCTTTTGGGCGATCCTCTTCTTGAATTCTTCTTTCTGTCTTTTCTCAATGATTGTTTTTAATCGACTTTCCTCTTCTAATCTGTCCAATTCTATTTGTAGTTCGCGTTCTTCACGCATTTCTTTTGTTTTCTTAAGCTTCGTAGCTTTTACAATCGCATCTTTTATTGAATCAATCGGAAAGTCAATCTCGTTTAAAATTACGCTTGCTCTGCGATAGGCTTCTATTGCCCCATCGTAATCTGTCTTGCGAAGCATGGATTCAGCTCGATCTAAGATTTCATAAGCATTTTTTCTTTGTGTTTCAAATAAATGCTTCATTTCATCCATTTTTCGAAGCTTCAATTCCTTAAACCGAAGCCATGCTTGTTCCTTTTTAGTGTTTTCTACGATTTTATCTTGAATTTCTATCTCTACTTGTTTTTGCTTTAATTGCTCTTCTAATTTTCTTTTTCCCAAGCTTTCAGTATCAAGCTTCATTTGACGAACTTTATCAATAACTTCCCGAAGAGATTCTGTAGGGAAATTAATTTCGTTTAATAATAGCTCGGCACTACGATAAAACTGAAGCGCCTTATCGTAATATCCCTGTTTCGTGAGATTTTCGGCATCGTCTAGCATTTCAAATGCTTTGTTTCGCTTTTTTTCCATCAACGCGTTAATTTCTTCTTGCTCTACGATAGATTTCTTCCTCTCAATATTCTTGAGTTTATCAAATTCCATTTTTTCAATTAATGTTTTTTGAAATAGTGATTCTTCATGAATTTTTCTTAAGGCTTGCTCTTCGGCTTTAATTTTCCTTAGTTCGTCATCTTTTTGTTTTTCTCGTACTTTTTGAATCGTTTCTTTAATTGATTCGGTAGGAAATTGGATCTCGCTTAAAAATAATTCTGCTTTTTTATATAATTTAATAGAATCATCGTATTTTCCTTGATTAAGTAAACTCTCTGCTTCGTCTAATAGGTTAAAGGCTTTCAAGCGTTTTTTTTCCATTTCTTCTAGAAGAACTTCCTTTTTCCTTAGTTCTATGGTTTTAGTCTTATATTTCTCTTGCTCGCTTAGCATTTGATCTGAAATCTTAAGTTGAAAGAGAAACTCTTCGTCTTTTCGCATCTTCTCAAGTTCCAAGGCTCGTTGTTTTTCTTTTTCGTATTCTTCCTTTTTGACAGTTATCGTATTTACTGTATCATGTAATGCTTTTAGATAGGGTTCAGACCATCCAATACTCGTAAGGATTTCTATTGCATTCTTGTATTTTTCAATGGATTTTTCAAAACTTTTTTGTCTAAGGAAATGATCTGCCTCCTCCATCATATTAAATGCTTGCTCCTGTTTCGCATCAATTTGGGCTTCATTTTGAGACACTTTTAATAGTGCTTCTTTCCGAGCTTTTAGAATGGCATCTTGGTCGAACTTAATAGTTTTAATTTTTTCTACAAAATTTTCATGTTCGATTTCTTGTTTTAGCTCAAATTGGCGTTTTTGTTGAATAGTAATTTCTTTTTGTTTTCTTTTTTCCTCAATTTCATTAATTGCATTTTGCAAATGAATAATTTCGTCATTCCATTGTATTAAAGCGAAAATTTGGATTACATCATTATAAATATTTACTGCTTCTTGGAACTGTCCTTCTATAATGGATTTTTGAGCCTGATCGAGCATTTTAAAGGCTTCTTCCTTTTTATTTTCTCGAAAGGCTAATTCCTGCTCGCGTTCTCTGAGAAAGAGTTGTTTCTTTTGCAGCTTTTCTTTTTCGATACTTGCTTGACTCGATAAAAATAATTGAAAATCGCGTTCTTGCTTTTGCTTTTCGAGCTGTTGTTTTTTTTCTTTTATATCATTTAGATTTTTTTCTCGTTTTTTATTTTCAATTTCTATAATAGCATTTTGAATCAGGTTGACTTCATCGTTCCAGTTAATTTGTGCAAAGATACCAGCAGCAGAATGGTATTCATCGATGGCGGCCTCAAATAGGCCCTTGTTTATTAACTCGTTCGCTTTATCAATGAGCTTGAAAGCCTCTTCTTTTTTCTTTTCTTGAAACGCCAATAGATTCTCTTTTTCTTTTAGGACGAGTCTTTTTTCCCTGATTTTTTGTCTTTCCAGCTCTAATTGTTTTGAAATTTCTTCTTGTAATATTTTCTCTTGCTTTTTCCTTTCAACTTCCTTTTGGAGTTCTCTATGTCGTGCAATTTTTTTTTCTTTTTTCCTTCGTTCAAGTTCTGTTATAGAATTCTCGATAAGGGGAATTTCGTCAGACCAATGGATTTCACCAAAGATCATTCCGGCATTTTGATAAGCGTGTATGGCCTTATCTAGATCCTCTTTCCTCGTGTAAATTTGAGCGGCGTCAAGAAATTTGAAGGCCTCTTCTTTCTTTTTTTCGAGATATTTTAAGTCTTCCTGTTTTTCTTTCAAGGCAACTTCTTTTTCGGTCAATCTTTTTCGTTCTTTCTCTAATTGCGTGGAAATTTGTTTTTGGAACTCGAGTTCTTCGCGCTTTTGTTCCTCGATTTTTTGTCTTTCCTTTAAGAGTTTGAGTTCTTGCGAATCCTTGAGCTTTCGAACATACTCAATCGTATTTAGTATGGTTGTGGCTTGAGTGTCCCACTCAGATCCAAGATCTTTAATTAAATCTAATGCTTGCTGATAGGCGTGAAGTGCAAGGTCAAGATTCGACGCATTTTGAAGAGTTTCGTCAGCTTTATTTACTAACGCAAAAAATTCTTGTTCTTTTTGTAATTTTATTCTTTTCTCTTCTAAATATTTCTGTCTTTTCTGTTGCAATGCTTGAGACGATTGAACAAATTGTTCTTTATTTTTCATATAAATAG
>JAEOUI010000163.1 GCA_016839425.1 Promethearchaeota archaeon | reverse complement strand
TTATTCTTCGTATAATCTAGTTTTAAATAATGAAATTTCAAATTCCTCAATATACGGTTTCCAACTCGTGTATTATACGGCATATAATATTGTTGAATCAAATAAGATCTATCGTAATGGTAATGGTCTTGCTATTATCTATAGTAGTGATAATTTAATAAAGCGAAATCAAATTCTTAACAATAATGGCACAGGAATAGAAATAATCAACGGCAATACAAACAATATCACTCAAAATCTAGTAAATTTTAATCAAATAGGGGGAATTACATTGGATTCAAGTAATGAAAATATTATCTATAACAATTTTTTCGTTAAAAACGGATTTAACGCTGAAGACAACACTACATCAAATCAATGGTATTTCGGAGATATTGGCAATTATTGGAGCGATCATTCAAACATCGATGAAAACAACGACGGAATCGCAGATTCTGCTTATAATGTTTCTGGTTTGGCATTAAATCAAGATTCCTTTCCGATCATCGATTCCTCTCCAGAAGCGAGCTTTCGCACTAGCGCAACAACTATCATCCTTGGAACGCAGTTCCAACTCGTTTACGACGGTACAGGTGGGAATATGCCGTTTGAATACTATTGGGACTTCGGGGACGGAAACTTCTCGACCGTTCGAGATCCTGTCCACACCTACGCCGAGGCGGGACAGTACGCCGTGACCTTGAGGGTTGTTGACGTGAACTTGAACGAATCGGTAATCCAAATCGTCGTGAAGATCGTCGAACCCGAGGGCCTTCCTTTTGAAACGGTTATCGTAATAGTTGTCATTGCTGTGACCATTGGGCTTGTAGGTTTCGGAATCTTCGTGTCGAAACGAAGAAAAGTAAATGCGTTACAATCCTCTAACGCGATCTCGAGAACGATGAGTAGACGCAAGTTAATGAAATTCCCGGAAAAAGAGGCAAAGAAGAATAAGATAGTGAAAGCACCGCTCTTGGAAGATGGAAGCCAAGATCTACTTGAAAAAGGCAAAATGGATAAAACGGAAACTGAAATGGAGCTGGAACGGCAAAGGCTCACTTGCGTCGTGCACAAGGGCCCCATCGTTGGGTCAAGCTATGTATGCCCGAACTGCGACGTGATCTATTGTCTCAACTGCGCCACCAAGCTCAAGGACAATGGAGAAAAGTGCTGGTCGTGCAAGAAGGTGTTTGAGCTTTAATTCAAGCGCCATTCATTAATCCTTTTTTTTGCCAAGTTGATATATTCTAAAGAAGTATCAAATCCAATGAAATGTCTATTAATCTGCAAAGCTGCAATTGCCGTTGTACCCGAGCCGATAAATGGATCTAACACGACATCTCCTTCGTAAGTGTAAAAATGCATCAATCGTTTTGGTAATTCGATGGGAAACGGTGCGGGGTGGCCCACTTTCTTGGCTGACTCCGCAGGAAAATTCCAGATCGATTTCGTCCATTCGACAAAGTCCTCTTTCTGGATTGTGTTTTTTTTTTCTCCCTTTTCGAGTTTAATAGTAAGTTTCGAAAATATCGATATGTACTCGTGCACATCTCTCAAGCACGGGTTGCTGGCGGAGGCAAACGATCCCCACGCACATGAAATGCCCGCAGAGGCGCCCTTGTTCCAGATGATCTCGCCCCTCATGTGGAAACCGATTTCCAACATGATCTGGATGACGAATGAATGCAATGGGATGTAGGGTTTTCTTCCGATGTTTGCTATGTTTATCGCTACCCTGCCCCCTGGAACTAGAATTCGCCAAGTTTCAGAAAAAACTTGCTTTAAAATGCTTAAATAGGTTGATAAGGATAAATCGGCGTCGTATTCCTTGGTCACATTATACGGTGGCGATGTGACCATTAAGTGAACGGATTCGTCCGGTACGAGCGACATATCCTGACTATCTCCGTGAATTATCTTGTCTAGAACGGAATCGGGGATATCGCTTGAATTGTCATGATAGATTACATTGCGAGGTCTCGATAAGGATTTATACAAGTTCGTGTCGTAAAACGAGCTTGAATCGTGGTTTTCTCGTTTCGATACTCCAAAGGAGCTAGTCTTAGTGTTCGTTGTATTTTTTGCTTTTTCATCTTGCATTATATTATATAATGGTTTTATTACTTTATAAAAGGTAGGTGCCTTTAAATTGATTCTAAATTGAATTATTTAATGTGATTTCTTGGATACTATCTTTTTTCAATGAATCTTCCCAAATTAAAAATAATAGAAATAAAATTAAAAAAATGAATTGTTACAGAATTACGATATTATCCGATATTTTATTTGTTCCAGCTGGATTTATTATTATGCTGTTTTCGTTTCCAATTAGCATGTTATATATAATGGTATACTTAATCTATTTCATAATATAAACCTTAAGATTTTTCCTTCCTTGATATAACAAGAGTATTAGAATTCTAATCCTTTAACTAATTTATTTCTTGAAATCTTGGAACAATCTTTTTCTTTTTCAATTCAAGTAATGTTTTTCAGGATTAAAATAAATTATAGAGCTCAAAATTCGAGAAAGCATTTAGTACATACTTTTTTCTTAGCATAAATCCTCCGGGGCACGTAACTGATGATGTGGTTTTTATCTTCTACTTCCTTGATTGCAAAACCCATTGCACCGCAATTAGGGCAAATTCTTGTAAGCGTACCGGTTGACATGTTCTGTGTTATTATCGGTGCGGAATGAAGTACTCTTTGCCCTTGAGTGTCGACTGATGGATTTATAGCTTGACTCGATTGAGGATAAGTTGTTTGAACATTTGTTTGATCTTGAGGTATTGGGGGTGTATTAGTGGGTGCACTATATTGCTTTGGTGAGGGAATGTTTGCCGGGGTAGACGTAGCTTTAATGGCTGGAGAAGGAGTTTGTCCCTGCTGAACGCTTACTTTAACATCATAAGAGGGAACCTCGACCTGTTCTAAAGGATGACTTGCTTGAACCATTTTGCTCTTGAGTTGGGCGTTTAACTTGGCGTTATCCTCCATTAATTGCTTCATCTTAAACTCGTTTTCCTTTTCGTACAACTGGTGTTGTTTGAGCTTGGCTTGCAAGTCCTTGATTTGTTGTTTTAATTGTTCTATTTGATCCTCATATTCCTTATACATTTCATACATGAGAATATAAATACCTTGATTTTAGTAATGATTGGTTTTCTAATGATCTTAACGCTTGGGTATATTTAAATTTATTTTATCGATCACATTTAAAGTGGTTTTTCATTTAAATCGATATTCAATATCATTATGAACGACGAATTTCAAGCAAAGATTTACATCAAAATTAATTAAGAAATTCAAATATCGTGTTCTAAAGGTTTTAATAAACAGTTATAAAATTTTTGCTTTATCTTATTTACACTTCAAAGCACGGTTCTAGATAGATTTAAAATCTAGTGCGAAAATAATTATATTGATCTTTTACATTTTTGTGAAATAATACCCCTTGGCGGAATTAAAGGTATTCGAACGATCAAGCAAGTTTAAAGTAAATAACGGGTTAAGAAATCGATGCAAGCTCCAAGTAAAAGCGAATTAGTAGATGAAATTAGGGAAAAAGATAAAATTATCGAGCAACAAAATCATATTATTGAAATTTTGAGAGAATCGAACGATCTAATAAAAAAAGTTAATAAAAAAGTTGTAGCACAGAAAGATCAAGAATTAAAAGAGTTACAGGAAAAAATTAAACAATTACAGGAACAACTAAAAAAAAAAATTTCAATGTTAGCCGAATAGGACAATAATTTCTTGATTAAAGATATAATTTTTAACTTTTTTACTATCCAGTGAAACAGATCTCTGATGAAAAGCCAGGAATGTTTCCCTCGTAATCAACCAGCCCTTTTTCCTTCATTTTCTTAAGTATTAGTCGAACTCCCTCGAATTCCTCTTCGCATAACCGTTGGAGTTCTGTATATTTTATTTTTCCCTTCTCCTTGAGGATATTAAAAATAAACTGCTCTTCTTCTGAAAGGTCGCTCATGTATTTCAATTAGTACAATCTATATTTAAATTTTTTAGATTATTAAGAAAAATCATTTAAAAGTCGTTTATTTTTCAATTATTTTTATTGGATTAACTCATTTTTCGATCTTGTATTTCCTTTAAATATTCCTTTTGCTTGGGAATTGTCAAAAATGCGAGTTCCTTTTTCAATTGTTTTTTCTTCTGTTCTGATAAGTCTAATTTTTCCAATTGGTCTCGAATTTCTGGAGTTAATACAGTGAAAATCCTTGAAAAATATTTCTTAATTATGGCGTGCTTTTCCATATCAAATTCGTCGTAGTTTGGGTTCCTTACTATGCTCACCTTGTTATTGTCTTGATCTTTATAATTGAAAGTTATTGTAAAGTTCTTAAGAGAAAAGTGTTTTTATAATGATTAAACACTTTTGGAGTCCAGTTTTTACATATTCTAGGTTTCTATTAAAATAACAACAAGCGATAATAGCTTTTAATTACTATAATTTTAACAAGCTAAGATGAATAAATAAGAAGAAAAAAAAATTATATTAGCTAAGATCTAAGTTTTGGCAAATAAATGGCGAGAAAATATCCTATAAAAGAGACATATAAACAAACCATCGAAAACGCTAACAAAACAGGAATTAGTACCATACCGTACAAAGCCATTACCACATAGAAAATTAGGAAAATAGCGTTTGCGTATCCTAAAAGCTTTAATTGCTTTCTTTTTTGCGTGGATTTTTTAGATAATTTAAAGTAGCTGTAAGAAAGATGAGAAAAGGTAATAATACCATAAGTTGACATTATGACATAAGTAAATATCCTGAAAGCGTTATTTCCTGCTGCGGTTTTGAAGTATGCCACGTAATTGAATGGGAGTACTATTATGGCGATGACTATCACTCCAATAATCACTTCAATGTACTTGCTTGCTTTTTTAATCTCGGTAATTTCCGAGTGAAACAAGACCATAAATAAAATACCCGCGATTAAAAAAGCCATGGCAACCATCGTAAGATTTTCGTAAATATTAATAAAATCAACACCAGCAAAAGCTTCTGTAGCATGGCCTATTAAAATCAATACAAGCCCTACCAAGAATGTACTATATACCAAGGACAAATAGATCCCAGTTTTTTGTTTTTGCTTGAAATGGGTTATTAAAGTGCTAATTAAAAATATTGAGAGGAGCACGATCAGTCCTAAAACAATAAAAAATAATATTAAGTGTTCTAAAGGGTCCATGAAGATTTAGTAATACTTTCAAAATAAAAATGTTCCTAAAAATAATATTAAAAAAATGAAAAAGAAAAAAAGACGATTATGTATCGTTTATGATCTTGCATCTTGGCACATATGCTTCTTGGACGGCGTAATTGTTAAAATTAATAGAGTAGTGGTCTCTCCATTTTGCTTTCACGTCTTCCAACATGTCTTCGTACACGCTTACCTTAACCTTTCCTTCTGCGCAAATGGTCGTTCCCTTCGGGATTGCGGTTATTTCACCGTCTTTTACAACAATCTGCCCGTCTTTAATGGTATATGCTGCCAATGTAAACGCTTTCTCAATTGCGTTTCCGTTCATGTTCTTTGGATCGAGCTTGTAAATTGCTAAATCACCGATTGCTCCCAAACCTAAGTGTCCTCTATCTTTCAAGCCTAATGTTTTGGCATTTCCCGCACGAGTTACCGTACAGAGTTCTCCAAGCGTGTATTCTCTATCGAGGTCTACAAGGTGCGTTGCTGAAGATGCTTTCGGACTGCATTCTTTGAGTAATTCGTCTCTGGCTTTTTTGTCCATTAACCACTTATATACAATTGGATACGCAGTGAAAGGTCCTCCGTTTGGATGATCTGTTGTAACAGAAATTTGAAATGGATCTTTGACCAAGAGCATTAGTTCGAGACCAATTGCCCATTGAACGGCGTTAACACCAATTTTTTTATCAAAGAAGTAAGGAACCACGCCAGATCCCGATTCGCCTTCTACTTGTCCGTTAACCCATTTTACGCCTGGTTTTGAGCCCCAAGTACTTGTTCCTCCAAGATGGTGTAAGGCAAATTCCCAGGGTCCGTCTCCCGTCATGGTTGTCGTGGCATATTTCGAGAAGATTACTTGTCCAGCATCCAGCGTCATGTGTTTGTGAGCGTTGACATATTCCGCTACTTCGGCAGCACCCGATTCGAAATTAGCCCAACTATTCCCTGCATATGCGTTAAATTGACAGTGGGTTATGTGTAAGGTTGTATTTCTGTCCGTTTTAGGTTCAATTCCTTCGCAAAGCTTGAAAGTGTCTATTGAATGTTTGAAATTTCCTGGGTGTCCCAAGTTATTACAATGCACATGAATTGAATGGGGTAATTCTAACATTTCATTTGCCTTAGCCAAGCTCTCTACGATTTGCTTTGGCGTTACACCCCAGTGGTAGACATCATCGTTGATAGATTCTACATTCTTGCCCCAGGCCCAGTTTTCAACACCACCAGGATTTACTAATTTAACAGCATATCCCTTAGTAGCTTTTAATATCCAGTTAACATACGCTGCTAACTTTTCGATATCACCTTCTCTTACATAATCCATGACATACCAGTTGTTTCCAAATAAAGGCATTGCCATCTTGTCTAAAATAGGAATGTCGTTGAATTCCTCATGGGTGTGTCTGGCTTCCAACATTGGCATAGCGGGTTCAACCACGGTTGTAAAACCTAATTTGGCATAACGATATCCTGTTATCCAAGTAGAAGGAACGGCAAACCCCGTGCCACTCCTCGTGAGTTTCGTCCTAGATTCGTTCCATTCGGGTGGCTTGTCGTCGGGTCGGAAGGACCTACCAACATTGACTTTCGTTCCTGCGACATGAGTGTGAATATCGACTCCTCCAGGCATGATTATCATTCCTGAAGCGTCTATTATCTTCGCGTCTCCCTCTTCAACTTTTTCGACAATAACGCCGTTTTTTACATGAATCTCTTTTTTCTCTCCGTCGATACCATTTAATGGGTCGTAAACCAATCCATTTTTAATAATAATTGAGTCTTTCATGAGAGTTTTCCTTAATTATAGCTATAATTTTGTTTTATTTTTTCACGCATTCTGCATGAATCAATACTATTACTTGTAAGAATTTATTATTTTTATAAAATCTTTTTATATTTGAAAGGAGGGTGATTTTAAATTATTTTAATAACGAGAGGCTTTAAATTGTTCCTTTTATTCTTCACGCATTGTCGTTAATGTCCTTTTGGTTTTTTAATTTAAACTATTAACTTGCTAATATCGATTGGATTGTTTACATTTATGAATGTCAGAAGATCCTTGTCATGTTTTTGTATATCGTTTTCAACAGACACATAATTAATATTCCAAGCGTTATCTAAGAGGCGTAATAGCTTGTAATTTTGTTTATTGATGCATTTTTCCGCAGTATTTAGGGCTTTTTTAACAGGATAAATTGCAAATAAAGGTTCCAAAAACGAATTATTCCATTGAGGAATACAACAATCGTAACCAATTGCCCTGCTTAACATTAGTTGAATAACTTCATGTTTTATGAGTGGAGTATCACACGAAAAGAAAAACACTCTTTCTACTTTCTTTTTTAAAAGCTCTTTAAAAACCGTCAGAAATCCGATCATGGGTGTTCGTACTTCGGGATCACTGATGAGTTCTCTATCGTCTAATAAAAAAAATACATTATCGGGAAATGACACCTTTCTCTTATAAGAGTCAAGTTGTTTTTGGGAATGAGCGACAATATAAATTTCATTTTCAAATTCTTTAAGAGACTCCAATTGATAAGCAATTAACGGCTTCCCGTGAAACTCAAAAATTCCTTTGTCGGAACCAAATCGAGAACTTTTCCCACCAATTAAAATCGCAAATGCAATAGAATTCTCTCTTATCGACATGAGTGCTTGATTTCTGCTCGATTTAATAATTGTTTTTATACGAATGAGTTTAAAGTCTATATGAAATAATTAATAAACCTATAATTACTTAATTAATTGTAGACCAACCAAATTGCTCTTTTTGAAAAAGAACTATCATGTTCAAGAATAATAAAAATAAAACGATTGATAAACCAGTCGAACAGTGTGCCGTTTTTGGCGTCACTTGTAATGATATCGGATATTCTGTCTCAAAACTTTTGTATGATGGTTTGATCGCACTTCAACACAGAGGACAAGAGTCCACGGGAGTCTCTTTGTATCACACAGGAGGAAAAGGAATTTTTACTTACAAAAGGAAGGGTTTAGTCTCCAAGGTGTTAAACAAAAAGAAATTGGCTCAACTCTGGGGTAATGTGGGTATTGGTCATAACCGATACGCCACCACGGGTTCCACTGAGTTTTCCTCACATCATTACATCCAACCATTTCACTTTAAAAACAACGACATGGAGTTTGCTTTCGCTTTTAACGGGACGATTCCTGTTTATGACAATATCAAGCAAAAAATGGACGATATGGGGCGTGTTTTTATCACCAATACCGATACTGAAGTTATGGCGCAATTGATTGCATCTATAGCGCTAGGGACAGAAGATTGGGTGGAAGTTTTAAAAGTAGCTAGCCATTTCTTAGAGGGATCCTATTCCTTAATCTTGCTCACTAACGATGGAGATATATACGCTATGAGAGATCCACTTGGTTTCAAACCGCTATGCATAGGTGAACTGAAGACGGATAAAAGAAATCTGTATTTTGTAGCTTCAGAATCGTGTGCCATGGATGCTGTCGGAGGTACACTAATAAGAGATGTAAGACCGGGAGAAATCGTGCATTTAAGCCATCAAAAAGACATACACACTGAAATGATAATCAAGTCAAAAATGACTGCTCGTTGTCAATTTGAGTATGTTTATTTTGCGAGACCTGATTCAGTAATTGACGGCATTTCCGTGGCGAACGCTCGCTTGAATATGGGCGTACATCTAGCAAGAAACGACCCCTTGCTGAAGGATCCCGAATTTAAGAAAAACGCCATTGTCGTGCCTGTTCCTGATTCTGGAAGAAGCGCCTCAGTTGGATACGCAAAAGAATCGGGTCTACCTTATGTGGAAGGTTTAATGAAAAACAGGTATGTTTGGAGGACATTCATAATGCCAGGACAATTAAAAAGAGACGCCGCCGTCAAGGAAAAACTCAATCCCATTCGTAGCGTAATAGAAGGCAGGGATGTTGTGCTCATTGACGATTCGATAGTCCGTGGAACGACCACGAGGCAAATCATCTCTCTCATCAGAGCTGTGGGAGCTAAGTCCGTGAATGTACGAATCAGTTGTCCTCCTGTCGTGAGTGCTTGCTATATGGGAATTGACTTTCCAACAAGCGATGAACTCATTGCTGGAAGGAGCAGGCGCCTATTTGGAGACGCTTATGTGGAAGAGATTCGAAAAAAAATAGGTGCAGATTCATTACTCTACCAAAGACTCGAAGACTTACTCAGTTCAATTGGGATGACAGAAAACCAGCTCTGTCTTGCATGCTTGACTGGGAGGTATCCCTTAGAACGAATTCAACACCTC
>JAEOUI010000162.1 GCA_016839425.1 Promethearchaeota archaeon | reverse complement strand
TATAATATTATCTAATTTTAGGATTAATATTTAATAAATTGTTAGTAATTTTTTCTACTATGAATATCTTTTGGTTAAAAATACTTTTGAAATAGCTCCAACCTTCAATTTCTGAATTTTCACCATTTAGGACAAAAATAATTTTTTCTATAGACAATGTTGCATCATTCCTTTCGATCCTATTTTATGATCAATTATGAGCCTTAATTAGAAATAAAGAAATTTTTCAACTAAAACAAGATAATAACCATTTCTCAAGTATACAAAGATTTTTACATAATAATTTATATGATTATTGAAATTATAATTGTAAAAAAAAAAAAGGAATCAACAACAATGGCAAGTCAAAATGTCAAGGATTTAATAGATTCCGTGGAAGAAGAAGTGCAAACTAAGGCGGAATTAGAACATAAAATCACGCTTTTAAAGAATCAAATAATAGCATTAAATATCACGATTGAAGATTTAAAATTTGAATTACAGAATGCAAGAGAGTTAGAAGATTTTTCCGATAACTTACCAGACGATGTTAAAACGCTAAAGGAGTTGGTAAAAACCCAACGAGAAGAATTAAACGAGAAAGACAGGCAACTCGCGGAATCTCAGAATATTGTGAATAAACTCGCAAAAGATTACGAGACCATATTACTAAATAGAAAATCCGCATATAATCTCTCGGATATCCCAGGAATTGGTCCTAAAATTGAGGAAAAACTAAATAATATTGGAATCTTGACGATTCAAGATTTAAAAAACGCAAAAATCGAGAAACTCATCGAAATACCAACAATCGGTATTGCTAATGTGAATAAGTGGAAGAAATTTATTTACGATAGGGATAAAAAAATCCAAAATCAATATAATTCTTGACCAACTTTAAATTTTTATTTTTCTTCTACTAACATTCAGTTTTATAAAACACAGATTTATTTATCATTATTTTCTATTAATATGATATCATTCAATTCCAAATTTTTATTGATTAGCCCATGGTAGAAACATTCTTTTATAACTTATTTACTATATTCATTATTTTATATTTAGTCATTTTTTTTGTCGTCGGAATTTTTTTCATCTTTCGAGCAATCAAAACAAAGATGAATAACCTATATTATATGGGTGCACATTTCTTGTTGTTGGCACTTTCTCAAACACTTGGTAGGGTATTAGCTGTTTTAAAAATAATCGAAATCAGCTTGGTTGCGTGTGCTTTAATTTTGATAGTAGTATTTATTAATAAATGTTTTTATCGTGAGAGAAAAGCGATGGTTATTAAAAAGCTTAGAAGAACATATGTACCATCATTAATTTTGGGATTTGCAATCTTAATTTCAATAGTCACAATAATCAATAGCGCCATTTTCGATACGCCTTTACATACGACAACTAATTACATCATATATCGAATTGCCGTAATCTTACAGAGGATATTGGTTTTTAATTGGGCTAGCTTTTCTTCATATGGGGCATATAAAAAGCTCAAGAGTGAGAATATAAGACCCTGGATTAAGTTCAGGTATAACGCTTTTTCAATAATTACATTTATTTTTGCTTTTCAACCATTTATTTCCTTGTTCCAACCACTTGGTGTTCCGTTTGGATCTAGCGAACCTATTGGAAGTTATATTGTTTTTGGTTTGACAGCTAGTGTTGCCGCGTTTTATTCTATAGGTTCACTATTAGTGTGGATCACCCCCCGTTGGATAAAAAATTTCTTGGATAGGAAATATATTTCCCAATACGACGATACAGAATACTCTGAAACTGAATTACTCGACTTGATAAAAAATCAACTGGAAGGAGCGGATGCTAATGAGTGAAATCATTCATTACTTGAGCACTCATTTGTCTAAAATGATCCATATTTCCCCTTTAGCGGCAAGGGGCTTGATTAAATTAGCAATAAAAGATCAAATGGGGCCATTTTTTGATTTTAACCAGATCACATTTCAAGAACTCATAACAACGATCAAAGATTCGCTTAAATCGCGAATTAAAAGATTTCAAATTACTAACTCTGACGAAATAACAGTAAAATTAGAACAAGAATTGATATTAAACCAATCCTTGATAGAAATGTCGAAAGTATGATTAATTAGTCAATACAAAAGATTTAATATAAATTTCCTTCTAATTTTCCTTATTTGAGATATTTTTGAAAAATATTGATTTAAAACCTACTCTTTATTTTAGTTAGATAAAATAATGTTTCTTTTCTTAGAACCTAAAGAAATCTATTTAGACTTAGAGAGTTGAATTAGGATAGACCATTCAAAAAGAGCGTATAGTTCAAACTATTTCCCAACGCTTTGATTTAGAGAATAAATCTTAATATTTTAAGATTTCAATTTATAATTCTCATATAATATCAATACTGATAAAAAAAGATTTCAAAATCCTGCTATATCTTCTTATATAAGACTTTGATTATAATATGAATAACTTCTAAAAAATATTAAGCAGGATCTTAAAATGTTTCAAAAAAAAAAGTTAGGATTGATAAAAAATAAAATTGTTAGTCATAGCATGCTAATTAGTTTCCTATTAATTTTTTCATCTGTTTTTGCAATTATTTACAATTTAGAGAATATCAAATTAAATAAAGGAGATGAAGAAGAAAATAATTTAAGTTCTGGAATGCTCTGGGAAATAGATTCTATATCTATTGATTGTAGTTCATCTTTTAATTGGACTTGGGCCGTAAGTCACGATTGGTGCAATGGGTATGGAAACTCTACGCATCCTTATATCATTGAAAATGTTACATGTGGCTATGCAAATATTGTTTTTTCACAAGAAGCTCATTTTATCATAAGAAATTGTGTATTTAAAGACGGCGATTGTATGTCTGGTGGTGGAATAAATTTATACGCTACTGAAAACGGTAAAATCATTAACAACACTTCCACCGGACACGAATATGGGATAAAACTTGATAATTCGCGTAATAACTTTATTTCAGGAAATAATTTTGATGATAATATTGAGTGTGGAATCTATCTATTTTTTGGCAGCGCTCATAATGTTATAACTGGCAATAACGCAAGCAATGTAATGTTGACAACAAATCAAACTTATGGCATTCGCCTTCGACAAGGTTGTTGGAATAATACCATTTCAAGCAATATATTTAACGATAATGATTACACCGGGATAAGCTTGGGATATTATTGCGATAACAACACAATTTCAGGAAATATTGCGTGTAATAAATTGACGGCAAATCAAGATTATGGTATATATTTGGATCAATATTGTGATTATAATGTAATTTCTGGGAACGAATTGAGAAAAAACATCGATGGGATTTATTATAGGGGCGCATGTAATAACAATTCGATTTTGGGAAACAACATAAGCGAAAATTCGGATCGAGGGATTTATTTAGTTCAAATAAGCTGTGGAACAGTTATTGCCAATAATAATATTCATGACAATGGACGATATGGTATAGATATTTATGATGAGGCGAAGTTTACAATAATTTCTGGAAACAACATAAGCAATGTACATACATCAGATCAGGATTATGGGATAAGTTTCTACGGTTATTGTGAAAATAACTCGATTACGAGAAATAATATTGAGGGAAACTATTATTACAATATTATCTTGGAGAATGATTGCAAATACAACTTGATTAATGACAATTACATTAAAGGCCGGAGCGTGAGTGGTATTAGACTAGAATATAATTCCCAAGAAAATACCATATCAAGAAATTCTATATTGGATTGTCGTGAGGGAATTCACCTAATTGATGATTGTAAAAATAACAATATATCCAAAAATAATATTAAGGGTTATTGTTATGGTATAGAATTCGAAGATTATAGCAGGAATAATTTGATTTTTAAAAACAACATAACGGGAGACATATATGGAGTTCTTTACAGTATCGATAATGACATTATAGAAAACGAGATATTTAACAACACAGGATCAGGAATATCTTATTCCTCTAATAACAGAATAATCGGAAATAAGATATATAATAATAAATGGGGAGTTGTTTTATACAGTGAAAATTCAGTGCTGAATAATAACATGTATAATAATTCCGAATCTGGCATCGTAGTACTTTCGGGTAGTGCTGATAATACGATATCGGGAAACACCATAAAACATAACACAAATCAAGGAATTAGCGTTAAAGGAGAAAATAATGATATTTTTAAGAATATCTTCATTGAGAATGGATTAAACGCAGAAGACAACGGTACAAATAATCAATGGGATAACGGTTCGATGGGTAATTATTGGCATGATTATGATGGTGTCGATGTTTTAGAACCATTTGGTATCGGAGATACACCCTACAATATTAGTGGAACGGCAGGAGCTCAAGATAGGTATCCCATAGTATTTACAATATTTTCAGTGAATTTCTTAGCAAACATCACGAATGTATCCAAGTCCGAATGGGTGCAATTCTCCTACACGGGAACTGGAGGCGACGGTGATTTAAGTTACCAATGGAACTTTGGGGACGGAACGACCTCAACGGAGCGTAACCCAATCCATCAATATCTCGTTTCAGGAACTTACACCGTCTCTCTTACCGCGACCGACGAGAACGGGGATTTCGACACGGAGACAAAGACGGATTATATATCAGTTGTAGAAGCAGATTCACAACCAACAGCAAATTTCACGGCGAACGCCACGAGCGTGTCCGAGTCTGAATGGGTGCAATTCTTCTACACGGGAACTGGAGGCGACGGCGAATTAAGTTACCAATGGAACTTTGGGGACGGAACGACCTCAACGGAGCGGAACCCGATCCATCAATATCTCGTTTCAGGAACTTACACCGTCTCTCTTACCGTGACAGATGAGGATGGGGATTTTGATATTGAGATAAAGACGGATTATATTGTTGTTATTGCTGATTCTTCTATAGAAGATGGATTTGATCTCACTGAATTTATTTATGCGGTTGTTATATTGAGCGGTGCACTGGGTATAGTTGGAGCAGTTATTGTTGCTTGTATTTATTCTTCAAGAAGACGATAACTTAATACAATCAATATCAAAAATGTTTTTTTTTAATTTTTAAATCTTAAAATAAGTTCCTTTCTAATTTTCCTTATTTAAAATACTTCAGAGGTTACATTCTATTTTAGGGAAAAAAAGGGTAGAAGTTTTAGTTTAAAAACTCTTTTATTAGTCTTCTAGATTAGTGCTATCAACTAGCGTATTTAACGCACAATGAGGGCATGTTTCGGTCATTCCAGTAGCGCTTGTCTTGCTAAATTTAAGCGTTCGAATTAATCTCGATTCAAATTTCTGATTACACAGTTTGCAAGTTACATTTATCATTATCAGTACTTGATTACAAGATAAAACACCCCATTGTTTTTAATTCTTTTTCCCGACAAAACGATGAGGATGGCGGAGTGCGTCCAACATGCACTTGCAAGTAGGAAAGAAGAATATCGTGCAAGTACACGCAAAAGAATGCCTTTGGTTCTTTTGATACCCACGGTTTCTTTCCGTGGAGAAATAAATTCGCAATTACCCAGAGGTTATAGAGAAACAGGGCAATTACAAAATACAAGTTCCGCACTTCGGGATTCTTGCTGGTCGTATAAGTGAAAAAGGGGATGGATTCTCGGTAGGTGACTTCGATCCGCCACCTATCTCCGTAATCGCTTCTTACTTTATAAAACTTGTATTTTTTCTGGGAGGTGGGAAGAGAAATTTCTTGATTTGTTGCCAGGACAAAAATATCCGTCAGGATTTTTGTCACGTTTTTCTCGTTCTTGTTATATTTCGCTCTTAAACTGTCGAAGCGCAACTTTTTCTTTGCGTAAAATCCGATCTTGAATTTCACGGGAGAATAACCCTTCCCCTTGACGTGTTTGCCCTTGATCTGGTGCTCTTGAACTCGTTTCCTGGGATTCTTCAGGGCTTCTTCCTTTTTTAATCTTAAAGTCTCTGATTCCTTTACGGGTATGATGTAAGAGATCTTCTCAGATGAAAGATAATCGATTATCTCTTTGGTATAGTATTCCTTATCCAAAACGCTCGTTTCTACGATAAAGCCTAACGACTTGAAATATTCCACCATTTTCTTGATGAAAATCTCCTTATCGCCCCTTTTTTCAACCATTTCCGAACCAACATGAAGTTCGCGTCCTTTCAATACGATGGCACATGTGTGCCAAAAATTCGCTTTAGTGGTGCCCTTTTCGGCTTTTGTACCGATCACGTGAGAATCTTCTTTATCTCCGTAGTATAGTTTTTTCTTGAAGTCAAACGCAATTTTTAACCTCTTGGGAATCGTGCCTGCGTTGAAAAGATAAAGCAGGATGGTTTTATTGAAGTTTAAAAAGATGGTATTAGCTTCTTCCATCGAGAATGTTCGAGCGTGCTTGGTCATTTGCGAGGGATGAGGAAGAACCCGCGTGTCCTTGACGAAATGACGAAGATCGTCCTTCAAAATTGAAGATAAACGATTTTCTAAAATTTGGGTCCCCACGTTCGGACTATATCCCAATAACGCGTTGATAAACATCGCAATCGAGTATTCTGGACTCAAATGTTCCGTTCCATGGCCTTGGATGGGCTTGGAAAACGATAGCAAGATCGGATTCAGAACATTTTTATAAAATGAAGGGTTGGTAGTTAATTGGGAAAAAGAAGAAAACGGATCTTTCCGTAAATAGGTATTATATACTGGCATATATGATACTATCTTCCTTTTCCTTTAAAATTTTATTAAACGAGACGAGGACTGAACTATTTATTTTTGTCGGTCGTGATTAAGTACTGATAATAAAAAAATATATCATAACAAGAAAATCCTATATGAGAAATTATTTTTCTTTTCTGACTTTAAAATCTGAAAATAATTCGAAATAGGAAGATAATTTCTTCCCAATAAAAAATTAAAATAAATATAATAGCGGTTT
>JAEOUI010000161.1 GCA_016839425.1 Promethearchaeota archaeon | reverse complement strand
TTAATATTCATCATCATGAACTTCGATTTCCGATATATTTATATACGAATAATTCTATTATTAGATCATTATATTCGATTTATGATATATTGTTAAATTGAATACCTTTAATTATAAAAATTCTAAAATAACGGAGAGGAAACAAGAATTGAGTAGCACTAGCGTAATAACGATTGATAAACACAAAATAGAAGAAATATTGGAAGAATATGCCCAAGCCATCGACATTCTTGGACTTGCAGAACTCATGCCGATCGAAGATCATCAACGGAAAATCAAAAAGATCAGAAAATTACAAAATATCCTAAATGGTGTTACAACTATAACCTTAGATCTTAAATAATACCAAGGAGAATTACATGTTTTTTGGAAAAAGATTTCACGGACATCATGGAAGCGGTTTATCGGGACTGGACATTTTAGTGTTGTCCATTATCAAGAACAATCCAGGAATTTCTGGTTACGATGTCAGTCAGAAGGTTAACAATAATTTCAGGGGCATGTGGAAAGCCTCGGCGGGAACAATATATCCGCTGTTAAATAGACTAGCAGAAAAAGGGTATCTTGAAGTGGAAGAAACCGTGGACAACAACCGCCAAAAAAAGCTTTATAGCGTAAGTACTCAAGGATTGGAAAAAGTAAAGGACTCGATTGAAATTAACTTGCGAAATTCCATGGATACCTTAGGAGAGTATATGAAAACGGTGTTAAAAGCCGTTCCAACCAGCGTGAGCGTAGATGATTGCTTTTGCGGTTGGCCTTCTAGAGAAAGTCATCAAGAATCGCCTTTTGAAGAAGAAAATTATTCTTTAGACAACATAGAACGCCTCCAAACGACCATCCAAAGACTAAAAATTGCAAAGGAGCGATATTCAAAAAGAATAGCACACTTGGACTCTCAAATCAATTCATACGAAAGGCTCTTAGAAAAGCTTAAAAAAGGTCGGGAGGAGCAAGCTAAACGCATAGAGATCGTCGATGACGATGCTGAGTTTGAAGATTTTTAAATTAGCACCAAATTCACGATGATGTTATAAGAAAACATCAAAAAAAATTAAGTAAAAAAAAAATATTTCAGAAAAAATAAAAAAAAAAGAGGAAAAAATGATGTGTGACGAAAATGTATTTTTCGGAGGCCCTAAAGGAGCCTCGCCCCACCATAAATCGTTCCATGGAAAAGAATTTCATCCAGGAGGACCGATGGCGGGATGTTGTGGCCCTCCCATGGGAATTGACATGAAAAATATTGGTCGAATGATGAATCGCTTTATGCACGGAATTGCGAAGAATTACGAGGGGTGGGTACCATATAACTTGGAAGATAAAGGAGATAGCTACCTCGTTCAAGTTCCATTGGCGGGACGCACCAAGGGTGATGTTAATGTCTCGCTTATAAACACCACTCTAAACATCACGGCCAAGAAGCCAGGCCCCACTGAAACCCCAGACGCTGAGGAGAAAAAAGATTCGCCTTTCACAAGGACTTTTTTCTCGTTCGTCGAAGTTAACCTCGATGTTCCATTACCAACAGACGCGAACACGAGCGAAATTAAATCGATGATGCAAAACGGCCTGCTCAAGGTCAAAATCGGGAAAAAGCCACCTACAAGCATCAATATTGATGACGGAGCAAGTAATTAGCACCACCAATTTTTCATAACAAAGTAATTATGGAGCGCTTTAGAATTCGTTGTGATATCTCGGGAGGAAGACACGAATAAATTCTAAAGCACGCCACTTAATATATTTTTTTTCTTATTAAAAATTTTATTGTTGATGTAAAATATAAGAAATTCGTAGAAATCTCACTATTAATAATTAAATCTTCAAAAAGTGTTTTTCGATCAAAAATAACTTTTAAAAAGTGATAATTAAATTATTTATCCAAATATAAAGAGATGACTGATTATTCAAATACAAAAAATTGGGTCAATTACACACGAGAATTGAAGCGTTTATGGAAATGCTCCTAAGTCAAAAAAGTAATTAGTCTACTTATTTATCTAAAATATATAAAAAGTAATTTTATTTTGAATATCTTATATTTCTATCAATTTGTAGTTAATTGAACCTAATCCTATTTTCTCTGCGTAATCAAGTTGTTTAACGCCTCTGAATTTCTTTCCGTTATTTCTAGCTAAATCATGACAAGCTTTATCTATTGCCACGGGATCGGTTGAAATAAACACTCCAATATCCTCCATCAAGATCTTCATTTTCCTTGGCTCGCAATCACATCCCCTCGTTATATTCATGGCAAAATTGATATATATATTTTTTTTCCCTTTTGCTGCAGCATATGCGTATTCGACGAGATTTTCCTTGAAATTATTGCCTATTCCAACAAGCCTCATATAACCTCTAAGCGAGTTTAGCGATATTGCTCCGTGTGGACATATTGCGGCACACGCCCCACAACCCACGCATTTATCGTGATCTATAAAGGACTTTCCATCTTTATCAATTGTAATCGCATTCTCATTGCATCGCGTCTTGCATAGGTCACATTTCTTGCATTTTTTTTCTTTTATTTCAGGTTTAATTCCCTTATGCATTGCTAGCTTTCCGCCTCTTGCTGCGTGTCCCATTGAAAGTTGTTTTATTGCCCCTCCAAAACCAGCCAACATATGCCCTTTAAAATGAGATAGAACAATTAACTGATTGTAATCAAGAAAACTTTTTCCAATTTTACAACTTTTATAATGCTTCTTGTTGATTTCAATTTCAGCAAACGATTCTCCGTAGTCTCCATCAGCGATTATTACAGGAATGCTATTAAATCCGTGATTTTGAGCTAGTTGCATGTGAAGTTCTTTTTTATGCCTTTTTCCGTTATATAATGCGTTAGTTTCAATATAACAAGTTTCGATGTTTTTTTCTTGGAGAAAATCAATTATTCCCTTGTAATTCTCGGGTTTAATAAATGTAGCGTTGCCTTTTTCTCCAAAATGTACTTTTAAAGGAATTTTTTTGTCGAGAGAGATTTTTTCTTCAAAAATTATCTTATTTATTAGATCTTTTGTTATCTGATTTATATCTTTAGTCGTTGTATGTGAGTTTAATTTCTTATAATATACATTTGACATCTTAATTATCAATTCTCCTTTTTATGTGAGTGATTGGTCACTCACTTAGATATATGAATGCTAACTCATATATAAAGATTGGTTTTAGCAATCTAAAACCTTAATAAATAGGAATACCATTT
>JAEOUI010000160.1 GCA_016839425.1 Promethearchaeota archaeon | reverse complement strand
TTTTTTATTACTATCTAATATTAACAAGACAACCTTGATATTTAAATGTTTACATTTCGATAATTGATAAAAAATGATTTACCAAAAGAGGGCGAGAAAGCTAAGCCCTTTAGGGCGTAGATGAATCGCACATATATTTATAAATGATGATGATCATTTAGATATTATATATAATAATTATACTTAAACTTAGATTCTTGATTCAATATAATAAGGATGCCCATAGAGTATATTCATTGATATATCACTTAATATTCGTGGTCAAATACAGACAAAAAGTATTCGTGGAAAATATCGGTATAATAGGGGATATCAAAGATAAGATAATCGAATTGTCAGAAGGGTTTGAAGTAGAAGTGTTGGAAATAGAATGTGGAGTAGATCACATTCATTTATTAATATCCACTAAACCAACATTAGATATGACGAAATACATAAATATCATAAAGGGACACGCTTCCAGATATATTAGAGATAAGTATTCAGAGTTTCTAAGAGATAAACTCTGGGGAGATCATTTTTGGAGTCGGAGTTATTTCATAGCAACCACTGGAAATGTTTCCATTGATGTCTTAAAACGATATGTAGAAGAACAACGGGGGAGATTATCAAATGATGATTAATCGAGCCATTAAAATTCGGTTATATCCTAATCAAGAACAACAGATATTGCTCAATAAGACACTTGGATGCTGTCGATTCATCTATAACAAGATGTTGGAAGAAAGAATAAAAGTATATGAAGAACTTAAAGACGATAATGAAACATTATACGATTACAAGTATAAAACCGAGAAACAATACAAGCAAGAATATACTTTTTTAAAAGAAGTAGATGCTAAAGCATTACAATCCGAATGGAGACATCTCAAATCTGCTTATGATAATTTCTTCAGAAACATTAAAAAAGGAATCAAAAAAGGATTTCCGAAGTTCAAATCCAAAAAGTCAAAACAATCTTATACGACATACAATATCAATAACAACTGCAAGATCGATTTTAATGATAAGAAACTAAAACTCCCAAAGATCGCTTGGATCAAGTATCGGGATAATAGAATATTTAATAAAGACATAAAACACATCACGGTTTCTAAAACCAAATCTGGAAAGTATTTTGCTTCCATATTAATAGAACTCGAAAATGATGTAGAATTAAAACAAGTAATTGAGAAAGATAAGATCGTGGCGTTCGATATGAGTGCATCTAACTTTCTGATAACCAATGAATTTAGACTTACCAATCCGCGATTTTATCGCAACGAAGAAATAAAACTAAAAACACTTCATAGAGAAGTAAGCCGAAAGAAAAAAGGATCGAATAACCGAAACAGAGCCAGAAAGAAGTTAGCTAAACTCTATGAAAAAATCAACGATCGGAAAAAGGATTGGATGCACAAGATAACGCATCTATTTTCGGAACATTTCGATTGTGTGATATTGGAAGATTTAAACATCAAAGGAATGCAATCGTTTAATTCGGGATTATCTAAATCCGTGAGCTTGGATTTTTCGTGGTATCAATTCATTTCAACTCTCAAGTATAAAATGAAACAGAAAGGAAAACACTTAACTCTGATAGCCAGGTTCTTTCCGAGTTCTAAACTATGTTTCAAATGTGGATACAAGAATGATAATTTGGAACTAAGCGATAGGGAATGGACTTGTCCGAATTGTAATGCTCATCACGATAGGGACATAAACGCTTCCAAAAATATCAGAAAAGAAGGGTTAAGAATCTTAAAAGATGACAACATCACGATCATTAGTAGTAATGATACTACCGTAGGGACTACGGTCGATGCGTTTGGAGAGAATGTCAGACTGATGTTAGGTCAGCAATTCTCGATGAATTACGAATCCACGCCATTAATGACGTGGTAGTTCAAAATGTAAAATTTATATAGCTTAATTGTCAATTAAATATTATAATGTCAAAAGTTACAACAAAAAATTCACAGCTTAAATTTTCCACTGTTGTTACAATCGTGATAACAATCATTTCGATGGTTTTTACGTACGAATCTGAATCAAAAACAATTAATTGGGGATCGGCAATTCTTTATATTGTTCTATATTTTATATTGGCATTTGCCCACGGAAATTACGATAAAATTGAAGGTAAAGGAATTAAAGTAATAGTCCAAAATTCAATGAATTTGGCAAAAAAAATATTTAAAGGATGCATTAATTACAAGCAAGCTTGTTGGATTTTTTGTTATACCGCATATAATATCATAATAGCTTCAAACTATCTTAAAATTCCCATGCCTTTTAGCGTTATAGTAATTATAGGATTTATAATGGGATTAGCCCTAACAAAAAATAACATGAAAAAAATATCCGAATTAGTAAAAGACCTGGTTCTTCCCCCAAAACCAAAAGAAAAAATATTATCTGATTTTGTAGAAGAACAAGAAACTTCAGTTTCTTCTAATCCTAAAATTATCATCAAGCGAAAATTTTAATGTAAACATTTAAATAATAGTATTTATTCAAGTAACTTAACAAAACAATTTATATAAATACTTTAAAAAAAAATGTCTGAATTAGAATTGTTCAATCCCCAATACGAAAAAGGGGTAAGATTAACGGACTTGCAAAAAACGATTGATTTTTTAGACAATCGTGAAAAGTTCACATATGCAATTGACGGAATAGAAGGCATTGAAGTAATTGATAATGGACTAAAAATGATTTTGGATGTTGTTGAAGTTGACGATCATTTAAAAACCGTTAATAATGCTCATTCAAAAGAAGAAATCGAGTTTTTTGTTTCTAAATACGTTTTTAATCATTTATCTACCTATCTTGAAATTCCTTCAACCTTGTATGCATATTATCAAAGATTTTTAAAACTTGAATCTGACGATTATCACGAATGTAAGGATTCTGAAAGTAAGATACTAAAAACCTTGTTTGAAGATCGACATAAAAAAGGAAATAAAACCGATTTTATTACGACGTTTAAAGATGGTTTTGGTTGGTATCCTCGTGTTATTCATTCTAAGGTTTATTATCCATACAAAGATTCAGAAGCTTTAGATAAAATGGTTCACGGATTTCAATCAATAAATGCCCGATCTGAATTGGATTATCAATTTCACGATGCGTTCATAACTCCATACAAAACGACTTTAACGTTCCATAATGTTCAACCCAGACAAACTTTTAAAATCGTTGGAGACGAATATCAATCTGGTTTAGTCATACAGAATTCGGAATGTAAAGGGGCTTCGTTTAATTTTAGGGCGGTAATGACCCGTTTAGCTTGTTCTAACGGAATGATTTCTAATTTTAATCGTGATTTGTCAGTTAGACATTACGAAGGAAATTTTGAAAGAAAAATTCAAATTGCGTTTAGTGAGGCTCTTAAACTTCCGGAAAGACACGCCCAACGATATTTAAACGCTTTATCGTATGACGAAAAGATTAGTGACGATTGGGCAGATTTTGTCGAAATCCCTTCTAAATTTGTTTCAATGAGAAAAAACGAAAAAGAAGAAATTGCAATGATTGGAGCCCAGCAAGGATACGAAATGAATGTAAATGGTATTGTTCAAGCTCTTACCTATAAAAATACACATAGAGTTTACGATGACGATTCATATGAGAGAATTAACGATAAAGTTCTTCAAATCGTGGATAACGCAAGGGATTTGTCAAATTGGAAACCAAAACGAATTCAAGCGTTATCAAATTAATTTTTTTTTTTATTGGATATTTTAAAAACAACATCGTTTTATTTTCGTTTTTCAATACTCAAAACTTCCCAAATTAACACGATAATTATTTTTTTGATATAAATATCATATCTGATGTTTACAAATTAATGTTTCAGTTTAATATCCGACATAATTCAATTTTGAAAGTATTTATTTATGAGATCAATCGTTTTTTGTTGCCGAATTTTGATCAATTTTTCTTTTCTCGTTTGGGTCCACGGTTTTATTTGTTTCTCCCGTTTTTTTGCGTTAATAATCAGTTCTTTTTCGTTTAACCCGTGAATTTCTTCTAAATAAACCAATTCAATGTTTCCTTTAGCACGATGAGTGAACGATTTTTTGTCGTGCCCGTTTTTATGTTCTTGAAACCTTCGTTTAATGTTACTTGTATAACCCGTGTAATATCGAATGGTCCCATTTGCCATGAAGCATTTTATTAAATATACAAAAGTTCTTTCAATCATGTGTATTATAACGATGTTTTATAGAAATAATTTTATATACACGATTACCCCTTATTATTATATTAATAGAATAAACATTTAAATAAAACTTG
>JAEOUI010000159.1 GCA_016839425.1 Promethearchaeota archaeon | reverse complement strand
CCATTTCTAAAATCGTTGCGTTTTTAATAACACCATCATGAGAAAACTTTTTAGAAAATTTTGCTTTTATGTTGGTTATCTTTGACTTATTGACGCTCGGATTTTTTAATATATAATCAATGATAGCACGCGCTATTTGTCTTACTTTCTCAGTATCGTTAAATTGACCCATAAAATCAAGTAAAAAATCGTATTAGAGATAATCACTTATTTAAATCATTAATACGACTTAAAATTTATGTTAGGAGTCTATATTGTTATTATTTCGTATTAGGATCTTTAAGCTCGCATATTAAACGGTTCACGATGACATTAAATTCCTTTTCTGATATTTCTTCTAATTCTGGTGGATGGTTGAAATATTTAGCCAAGTAATTTAAATCTCTTTTAAACTTGCCTGATTCCCAATCAAAAGCTAAGACATCCATACCTCCTTCTGGAGTATTTATGAATTTTACTGGTCTTCGACCAAAAATGAAAAACCTTGGAAGAGTTAATTTTGTCAATTTGATTCTTTAAATTTTTCAATTTAATGGAACTTTTTTACCCGTGAAGTCCCTTTTTGATTTACCAAAATCTTTAATATTACTCAATTCTTCAGCATTAAATATTGGTCCGTCCTTACACACTAGTAATCCTACGGGATCTAAAGAGCATAATCCACATAATCCAAAACCGCATCGCATAATACGTTCAAGACTTGCGTAAAATTCAATATTCAAAGCTTTACAAGTTTCAAATAACCCATATATCATCAACTCCGGACCACAAGAATAAACAATCGTATCTTCAATATCTTCATTTGATCGTTCATTTATTATTTTTTTAAATACATCTACAGCAGTACCTTTATCGCCGTAGCTTCCATTGTCTGTACAGCAATAAAAATCGTGAGAATCTCGAGTTATCTCGTGAATTTCATCAACAAAAACCAAAGCATCATCCTTTTTTGCTCCTTCTATAACCGTGTATTTAAAACCCTCTCCTGATAATTTTTGAGCCAAAAACTTCAAGGGAGCCATTCCCATTCCTCCCCCTACAATAAAAATGTTTTTATTTTTATCTTTTGGGAATGGAAAGGAATTCCCAAGAGGGCCTTTAACACCAATATAATCACCAACTTTTAATGAATTTAAACTTCGAGTACATTCACCCACAGATTTAACCGTAATTGACCAAAATCCTCTTTCATCGCTTGAAGAGATAGACATGGGTATTTCATCTACACTTGGAACCCATATCATTGCAAATTGACCTGGTGCTGGAGCAGAACGAGATTCCATTTTAAAAGAGAGCGTTCGAATTCCTTCACATTCGTTTATAATTCTTGCTATTTTTACAGTTTGCATTTTCTCATTAATCAAAATCTGGAACCTCCTGAAGTTGATATTTGTGAGCCAACCCTATCATCTCATTTATTGACCCAAAATCATGTGTTCTCATATATTCATTAAGTCCATCTGTAATTGTGCCCAATATTTCCATCCCTTCACTCAAAGCACTACCAATTTGAACAGCTGATGCGCCTGCAAGAATAAATTCAATGACATCCTCCCAATTAAAAACACCTCCACATCCAATAACAGGAATTTTCAAGATTTTATAGAGATCATAAATCTTTTTTACCGCTATTGGATGAATGGCTTTTCCTGAAAGCCCACCACTTCCATGCGAAAGAATAGGGCACATTGTATTTACATCTATTGCCATTGCACTAATAGTGTTAATCGCAACAACGCCATCAGCACCTCCTTCTTCGGCAGCAAGTGCTATCTCGTTTAAATTAGTAACATTAGGATTTAATTTGACAAGTATTGGTATGGTTAATCGATCTTTCATCATAATAACTAGTTCTCTAGTAAGGCGAGCGTCAATTCCAATAGAAGAAACTTCCGCGTGAGGACACGAGATGTTAAGTTCCACGGCATCTGCGCCTGCTTTTTCCGCTTTTAAAGCTACATCTAAATAAGTTTCGTTTGAATCCCCAAAAACACTTACGATTAGAGGAATGTTATTTTTTTTTGCTTCCCTTATATCAACAACGAACTCTTCTATGCCTGGATTTCCTAGCCCTACAGCATTTAGAAATGTTCCAGGATTTAATTCGATAATTGAGGGATTCTTATATCCTCTTCTTGATTTTGGTCCAATTGATTTCGATGTTACCGCTCCACCACCAGCACCTATAAATCTCTTCATAGAAGAATAGGATACTCCCAAGACTCCTGAAGCTAATATTAAAGGGGATTTTAGCTTTAAACCAGCGATCTCTACTTCGAGTTTCATAATAAATACTGCAATTTTTCGTTATTTCAGGCTAAATAATGGTAGATCTTATTTTAATTTTATACACCATTACTCGTATTCTAAATTTTTGTAGCAAAACCACCAATCATAATTCTCATGCTGATCAATTGCCTCAAGTGCAGAATCTTCGTCGGTTGGAGGCTTTATAAGCACTTTTTTCCCTAAAATCGTATTCTCAGGCCAATTAACAGGCATTAAAACATCATCATCAGTCGCAATCTGAAGAGCTTTCACAGATCTTACAATTTCCTCTGGAAATCGCCCAATTTCTTGTGGATAAAAATGTATAGATCTTACTATTCCTTTTGTATCGATAATATAGGTGGCTCTTACTAAATCATTTCCTCGCATACTACGAAGGCCAAGCATGTTTATAAGGATATTATTGTTGTCAGCTAAAATAGGAAATTTTACCTCCACTTCTAAATTCTCTTTTATCCATTCAACCCATTTAATATGAGAATAAATCTGGTCAAATGATAACGAAATTAGAGAACAATTCATATCGTCAAGTTTTTCAAATATATTATTGAATCCAACTAATTCAGTAGTACAAACTGGTGAAAAATCTGCGATTAAAGTAAATAATACAAACCATCTTGTCCTGAATTCTTTAGGTAATTTTAGATTACCTCTTGTAGACTGCAGCTCTATCTCAGGAAATTGTTCCCCTATCGATATTCCGTATTTTTTATTACTCTTGTATAGATCAACTTTACAATATGGAAAATTATCATCTGTCATACTAGTAGAATATTACACTAACTTGTATATTTTCTTTTCGCTTCTAATAAGTTTGATTTCGCATTGAAAAAATTTTTACACTTAGCTTGATTTATTTATTATTAACAATCTGAAAGCTTTTTTCAGCGAAGTATTAATTAGATGGAGTATTGAAAGTGATTTGTTATATCGTCGATACCTTTAGCGGCTTATTTGTTGTTGACGAATCTGGAAGTACAATAAATTTTATCGATTTTAATGACGATTTTAATAAAACTATTGATTTTTATAAAGCAATCAATGAGGATGTATTACCTAAAGAACTCGAACAAGTATTTAACGAGTTAATAAATTCTGGTTTTAAGGAATTTATATTTGATAATAAAATTTTGCACGCACTTTTAAGAAAACAAGAGAAATACGATACAATTTTAAACGAATATTCTCAAGAGTTTAAAAACTTTCGATTTAATTTACAGGAGCAGCTGAAAAATATTGGGATATACAAATCTGAAGAAGATATTGCCTTGAAACATAAAAAAATTAGTCAAGAATTAATAAAAACTCAAATCAGCCAAGTAGGAGAACAAGGCGATATAGCAGTAATTCAAATCATTGAAACATTAGACACTCTTAAAAAATCGATAAGCTTATTTTCTGCTCGTTTAAGAGAATGGTATGGACTATATTTCCCAGAGTTAACAGACAGAATCTTAGAAGATAATATTCTTTTAGCAAGATTAGTTGAATTTGTAGGTTTAAGGAAAAATTATACAATAGATAATTTAAAAGAAAATTTTGATTTGAGCGAGAAAAGAATTCAATATTTAGTCCAAAGCGCTTCAAATTCGATGGGAGCAGACTTTGATTTAAATATGGTTCAAGGATACGCAAGACAAATTCTCACTTTAGATTCTTTTCGGGAAAATTTAGAATCTAATTTGGATGGATTGATGGAAGAAATCGCACCTAACCTTAAAGCTATTGTGGGAAGCCTGATTGGAGCAAAATTAATCACTAAAGCAGGAAGTTTAAAAAAATTAGCTTACATGCCTGCTTCAAGAATTCAATTACTCGGTGCTGAAACAGCCTTATATAGATTTTTAAAGACAGGTAAAGGTATTCCGAAGCATGGTTTGATATTTCAATGGAATATGATCCGAGGCAGCAAGAGCCATTTGCGCGGTAAAATAAGCAGAATCGTTTCTGGAAAAATCGGACTTGCAGCAAAAATTGATCATTTTAGAGGGGACTTCATTGGAAACATAATTTCTGAGGATGTCATGAAAAAGATCAAGGAAATTGAAGAAAAATATCCCAATCCTCCAAAAAAGCAACAAAAAATACAGCCTAAACACAAAAAGAACCCTAGCAAACAAAAAAAAAGAAATAATCGAGGGAAATAATAAAATGGAATACGAAATACGCAATCATCCAAAATTTTATAATGTCTATATATCTGGAAATCCCGAAAGTCCAAGACTTTTTACTAAAAATTTAAAACCAGGAACAAGTGTTTACGGAGAAAAATTAATTCAATTTAGGAACTCTGAATTTCGAGAATGGGATCCTTACAGGAGTAAACTTGCGGCATTAATATTAAAAAATCCCATACAAAACTTTTTCTCTAAAAAATTTAACTGCTTATATCTGGGTGCCTCTTCAGGAACTACCATATCGCACTTATCGGATATTAATACTGAGGGAATAATTTATGGGGTCGAGTTTGCTCCTAGAAGCATTAGACAATTAGTTCAAAATACCGAAAACCGAAATAATATTATTCCAATACTAGGAGACGCTAATTTTCCCGAAACATACGCAAATATTATCTTCAATCGAATAGATTTAATGTATCAAGATGTGGCTCAACCAAATCAAGCTGAGATTGCAATAAAAAACAGCGAATACTACCTAAAAAAAGGTGGCTTGGGCATTCTCGCAATAAAGAGTCAATCAATTGATAGTCTGGGCAATTTAGATAAAATCTTTAATCAAGAAAAACAAGCAATTTATGACGCAAATTTAGATGTTTTAGAAAGCATAAGCATCCAAAAATATGCTGAAAAGCATATCGTGCTTATATTCAAAAAAAACTTTTAATAGAATAATTTAAACATATTTAAAAAAAATCTGTAATCTTTCTATTTGAAATCTCTTGTTCAATTATTCTTTTTGTGGTATTCCAAGTTTTTCGAGCGAAAGTAGGCGCTTCTTTGTGCTCTTTCACCCATTCTTTCAAAAAAGTAATTGTTTTCTCGTCTGAGGGATATCCTGAACCTACATTGCCATGCTTTTCGCTTATATCCTTCATCAGATCATCTCTTTTATCCTTTGCAATTATAGAAGCGGCAGATACTATTGGATAATTATCATCTGCCTTGTGTTTAGAGACTAATTTTTTTGGAGTGTAATTAAGCAGTTCTTTAACAGATTTTCCAAACCGTTCTTCCTTGACATCTGCCGCGTCTAAATATATCTCATCTGATCGGAGCTTATTAAGTATCTCTGCCATTTTAATTTCTTCCAATCGGTTAAGGCTCATATTTTTAATTTCTCTTTCATCAATTTCTTCAGGTGATACAACTATCACGCTATACGATTGGCAATTAGAAATGATTAATTGGGCTAATTCTTTCCTTTTTTTTGGAGTCAACTTTTTAGAGTCCTTTACTCCTATTGATTTTAAAAAACCGAGGTTTTTTTTTAAAAAGCATACTCCACATAATACTAATGGCCCTAAGACGGGACCTCGACCTGCCTCGTCTACGCCACACACGCTAATATCGTTCATATGTACTCAAGGTTCATAAAAACATGTCGCCTGCTTTTTTTTCTCTCTTCTCGGCTTCTTCTTTTGCCTTTTTCATTTCTTCTAGAATCTCTTTTCCTCTAGGATCTTTCTTATATAAAAATTGTACAAGACGATTTTGCCTTACTTGAATTTCAAACACGAGATTTGCAAGATGGTTCATAATCTGAAATTGAACTTCACACATTTCTTTTAAAGTCTCTTGGTCGCACTCATCGCAATTATTAGCACATTCTCTCCAATCGTCAAAATAAAGGTCCACATTAACATCTCGGCTTGTTTGGAGCCTATACATACAATCGTCGCAATTCTGATCTGCCATTACTTTATATTCATATAATTGCTTGACGAGTGCCTCAATATAGTTCCATTTTTCTTCGTCATCTAGTTCTTGAAATTCTTCTTGAGATAAGAGTGAAAATTTTAGATCATCCATTTGTGAACAAATGATCGATTATTTTAAATTTTTAAGTCTGAAAAAAAAAAGTGATCTATATTAATTATAAAAGAGAGAAATTAATGAAATTTTAGTTTTCATTTCTTTTTATTAAATCGATAAAATCTGTTTCAGAATCGACTTTTTCAAGCTTTTTAATCTTTAGAATGGGAATATTTTTAGAAATTTTGTTTTGAAAAGCATCTGAAAGCTTGAAATCGTTATCCACGATAAAAATTCCTTTTCTATTAAATAAATGAGTAAATATAAATAGAAAATAATTTAATTTCAAATCGTTTAACTTTTTATTCTCTTCTGGAACCTTGGAAAAGATTGGAAATAACTTTTCTTCCGAAGAATCGTGATATACATGCTTGGAATGAATGGATAACTCGAATGGGACTTTATCCTTCTTGTACCAACACGAATTAATTCCAATGTCGCTAAAAATATCTTGAAGGTGCGATTCAAAAGGATTCAGTTCTTGATCTTCTCCAATTTTATTTCTTTCAATGTTGAACTTTATGCTCCATTCAAATACATTTATATTTTTAAACATTTTTCTAGATTTATCCTCAAGAGCATCTAAGATTTTTTCTGCAATTATCTGAGAGGGACGCATATTTTCATTTTCATACGAACATATCGTTCGTTTCGTTATATCTAACTTTTCAGACAATTCTTTTCTTGAAAGATTTTTTTCTTCTCTTAATTCTTTCATCACGGCACCATCTAAGAAGATAATCCCACCACCTCTCCTCGCAAGAATATAAGGATATTCATTATTTAAAATTATATTTTTTAGAGTGTTGAAAGTGATGAATGGTAAATCTTCCCTAACATAAATGGTATTATCTTCTAGCTTTTGGTATCGATTCTTAACACCAATTAAAATGGGCTTTGATTTTAAGAGATTCGACATTGATTTTATTCCATTTATTATATGCTCATTAAGATTGTCGATGTTAGAAAATACTTTAATTAAAAGGATTGAATTTTCTTTTTTTACCAATAAATCGAAACAGAACTTATTCTTATCAAGGACCGAAAAAGTTTCATAATTCGCTTTCTTTAGCAAATCATCAATGGCTTTAATTATATTTTCGACTAACACTTTCCCACTAGAACAAAATAACAACTAGTAAAAAAATCTTACTTTTTATCTAGTTTTTTTGATCAAAAAAGAAACCATTTGCTTCAAATTTCAAGATTCTGCGTTATTTCGTTGAGTTTCGTTAGCATCCTCCATTTTAATTGTTATTTTTTAAAATAACATTTTTTTTAAGACATGTTTAATTTAAAAAATAATATTTAAATGAACTTTTAAATCAAAGAAGTGGATTAAATGTTAAAAATTGACAAGGCAAAATTTGATCCTATCGAAAAATCTGACTT